>QMME01000271.1 GCA_003647095.1 Deltaproteobacteria bacterium | reverse complement strand
GTCGGCCCGTTCGATCACCAGCGGCGGGGCGAAGCGAATGATGTCTTCGTGGGTCTCCTTGCACAGCAGCCCCTGCTGCATCAGCTGCTCGCAGTACTGCCGGGCCCCGCCGGCATCTTCCCGCAGCACCACCGCCAGCAGCAGGCCCCGGCCCCGTACCAGCTTGACCCGGGGACCGACCAGCGCTTCCAGGCGCCCCCGGAAGTACTCTCCCAGTCGCGCCGCGCGCCCGGGCAGGTCTTCCTCCACCAGCACCCGCAGCGCCTCCCGGGCCACCGCCGCTCCCAGGGGATTGCCCCCGAAGGTGCTGCCGTGATCCCCGGGACGAAACACCCCCATGACCTCGGCCGGGCCCAGCACCACGCTCACCGGCAGCACTCCGCCGGAGATGGCCTTGCCCAGGACCAGCAGGTCGGGGCGCACCCCCTCGTGCTCGAAGCAGAACATCTTGCCGGTGCGCCCCAGGCCGGTCTGGATCTCGTCCAGGATGAGCAGCACCCGGTGCCGGTCGCAGATCTCCCGGACCCGGGCCAGGTAGCCCGGGGGGGGCACCACCACGCCGGCCTCGCCCTGGATGGGCTCCACCAGGAAGGCCACGGTGTCGGGACCGATGGCCCGCTCCAGGGCCTCGGCGTCGCCGTAGTCCACCAGGGTGAAGCCGGGGGTGAAGGGCCCGAATCCCTCCCGGTACTGCTGCTCGGAGCTGAAGGAGATGACGGTGGTGGTGCGACCGTGGAAGTTGTCGCGGCAGCAGATTATCTGCGCCCGGTCCGCGGCCACGCCCTTTTCCTGGTAACCCCACTTGCGCGCGGCCTTGATGGCCGTCTCCACCGCCTCGGCCCCGGTGTTCATGGGCAGGGCCATCTCCATGTCCGCCAGCTGGCACACTTCCTGCAGAAACGGCCCCAGCTGGTCGTTGTGAAAGGCCCGCGAGGTCAGGGTGAGCCGGCCGGCCTGCTCGACCAGGGCGGCCATGATGCGGGGATGGCGATGTCCCTGGTTGACCGCCGAGTAGGCCGAGAGGAAGTCCAGGTAGCGGTTGCCCTCGACGTCGTACAGCCACACTCCCTCGCCGCGGCTGAGCACCACCGGCAGGGGGTGGTAGTTGCGGGCCCCGAACTTCTCGGTGACGGCGATTATCTGCTTAGACGATGTCATCAACGACCTCCTTTCCCGTCGCGCCCGGGCACTGTATCCCGGCGCCGGCCGGCGGGCAACCGCAACTTGCATCCTCCCCGCCGCCCCCCTATAATCGGCGGGAATCTGGGCTGTTAGCAACCTCCAGGAAGAGGGCATGTCCCCGGGCGATGAAGACAGACGGATGACCAACCGCGTTCCAGTCAACCTGCTCGTACGGGTCAAGTACCAGAGCGTACGTGACTTCATGGAGCACTTCGCCACCAACATCAGCCGCGGAGGCATGTTCCTGCAGAGCCGCAAGCCCTATCCCCGGGGAACGTCCATCACCTTCGAGTTGCGCCTGAAAAACGACAAGGTGGTGCTCAAGGGCGAGGGACAGGTCGCCTGGACGCGCGAGCCGGAGACCACCAGGCCGCCCAAGTCGCCCGGCATGGGGGTGAAGTTCGTCAGGCTGGACGATGCCTCGCGGCAGCTGGTGGACAAGATCGTCAAGCTGCGCGAAGCCCAGAAGGCCCGCCAGGCCGCTGCCCGGGCCGCCAAGGCGCCCGAGAAAACATCGCCGCCCCGCCGCCCCTCGGTGGAGGTGGCCGAGGATCTCCAGGCCCAGACGGTGCAGGGTGTCCGCCGCGACCCCGATGACTTTTCCATCGACGTCTCCCTCGACGATATCGGCGACGAGGAAGCGGTGCAGCCGGCAGCCGGCACCGATGTCCCTGCTCCCATCATCGGCATCGACCTGGGAACCACCAACTCCTGCGTGGCGGTGGTGATCGACGGCAAGCCCAAGGTGATACCCTCCCGCAAGGGCTACCTCACCATTCCCTCCATCGTGGCCTACAACGACGAGGGGCGCCTGCTGGTGGGACACCCGGCCAAGGCGCAGATGGAACTCAACCCCGTCAACACCGTCTATGGTTCCAAGCGCCTGGTGGGCCGGCCCTACACCTCTCCGGCGGTGCAGCAGATGAAAGACCGCTTCCACTACCAGATCATTCCCGGTCCCCGCAACGAGGCGGCGGTGCGCATCGTGGGCCGGGACTTCAGCCTGCAGCAGGTGGCCGCCTTCATCCTCAGCGAGATCCGCGACCGGGCCCGGCAGTTCCTGGGAACCGAGGTCAACCGGGCCATCATCACCGTGCCGGCCTATTTCAATGAAAACCAGCGCCAGGCGGTGCGCGAGGCCGGGGTGCTGGCCGGGCTGCAGGTGGAACGCATTCTCAACGAGCCCACGGCCGCGGCCCTGGCCTTCGGCTACAACCGCGGCCTGGACGAACGCGTCCTCATCTACGACCTGGGCGGCGGTACCTTCGATGTCTCGGTGCTGGAGCTGACCGAGAACGTCTACGAGGTGGTGGCCACCGGCGGTGACAACTTCCTGGGCGGTGTCGATTTCGACAACCAGGTGGTCGATTACCTGCTGGATGCCTTCTGTCGCGGCCTGGGGCGCGTGCCGCCGCTGGACCGTCCCGCCATGCAGAGGCTGCGCGATGCCGCCGAGGCGGCCAAGTGCGCCCTGAGCGAAAAGCAGGAAACCATCGTCCGCCTGCCGTTTTTCGTGGCCGTCGACAACACTCCCAAGGACCTGGAAGTCAAGCTCACCCGCTCGTTGCTGGAGGATCTCTGCGGCTCCCTGGTGGAACGCACCATCGAGGTGGTGCAAGCGGTGCTGGCCCAGGCCCGGCTGGCTCCCAGCCAGATCGACAACATCCTGCTGGTGGGCGGGCAAACGCGCATGCCCTTGATCTGGCGCCGCATCCAGGAGGTCTTCGGCCGCGAGCCCAGCAAGGGCGTGCATCCCGACGAGGCGGTGGCCGTGGGAGCGGCGCTGCTGGCTTCCAGCCTGAACAAGATCGACAGCGTGGTGCTGATAGACGTGCTGCCCATCAGCATCGGCATCGGTATCCCCGGGGGGCGTTTCCTCAAGGTGCTGGAGGCGGGCACGGCCCTGCCCACCACCAAGGCCTATACCATCCGCACCTTCCGGGAGAACCAGTCGGAGATCGAGCTGACCATCTTCCAGGGTGAAAGCGAGCGACTGGTGGACAACGAGTACCTGGGCACGCTGACGCTTTCCGGCATCACCCCGGCACCCAAGGGAGCGGTGAGCCTGGAGATATCCTTCGCCGTAAACCAGGAGGGCATGCTCAAGGTCTCCTGCCGCGAACTCGACAGCGGCAAGGTGGTGGAAACCAGCATGTCCACCCGGGATACCGACGAGACCCTGCGCCGGAAGCTGAAGATCCCCGAGGAGGAGACCAGCGGCGAGGTTTCCAGGGTTCCGGCTCCCACCAGCCTGGCGGTGGAGATGGGCCAGGAGCAGGAACACGAACAGCAACAGCCAGCCGCAGATGCGGCCCCGGAGGGCGAGCGGCAGAAACAGGAGCAGAAACAGGAGCAGAAGCAGGAGCAGGAGCAGGAGCAGGAGCAAGCCACCAGCGGCTTGCTGGGCAAGCTGTTCGGGAGAAAGAAACGCCACTAGGCCGCTTGAATGCCCGGCCCGCGGCCACGTCGAAACCGCTGCCGGCCGGAAGCGGCTGGAAAAATCAACGGGAGGTCACCATGAAAAGCACAAGTATCGTGGCAGGAAACCTGGTCATGCTGGCACTGCTGGCCCCGCCGGCCGGGGCGGTGGAAGTCTTTCTCAACGGGGTGCAAATCACCGGCGCCCGCGACCAGGTAATCGACAAGGCCAAGGTGGTGCTGGACAAGAACGGCAACGTGCACATCAGCGCCCCCGACTACAAGGTTCGCGAGGTGGGCGCCACCTCCACCACCCCTACCCCGCCGCCGGCGGCCCCGGCCACCAGCGCCGATCTTCACAACAAGTACTTCGTGGTCACCGAGATCCCCCGCCCCCGGGCCACCGGCTACCAGGTCCAGGTGATGGTCAACAACAAGTTCCTGCGCACCCTGGGCGACGACGTCACCCAGTACGTGCTGGAGTTGAACAACTACCTCAAGGAAGGCACCAACACCGTCAGCTTCCGGGCCCTGCGCCCGGCCGGCAAGGCGGCCCAGAGCACCCAGGCCAGCGATTATTTCAGCGTCGTGCTGGGCGAGGGCAAGGTCTCCGCCGACGGCACCCTGACCATCGACAACGTGCTGGGGGAGTTCAAGGTCACCGCCATCGACCGCGGCGAGAAGGCCCAGACCTTCACCATCACCGCCCGCTAGGCGAACATCGCCGGCGTATTCGGCCGGGTAACCGCGGCCCACGCTACACTTCACGATTTCACGGTAACAACTGCCTTTTCCCCCGGCCGCCCCGCCCCGTCCGGCCCGGAAAAATAACTTGTAATTCACGACCAAGGAGGTTAGTTTACCCGCCAATTGCTATCGAGCAAACCGACGAAAAGGAGGGTTGTCATGAGCAGGAAACTATCTTTGGTGGTGCTGGCGTGTGGCCTGTTGCTGGGCGGCCGGGCCTCGGCCCAGGCTGTCCTGGTCAACGGGGGATTCGAGACCGGGGATTTCACCGGTTGGACGACGACCAATTCGACCGCCGTGATCACCCAGTACGGAAGCATTACACCCTACGACGGCTCCTACATGGCCAGGATGCAAACTTCGTCCAGTCATGGCACGGGCTTCATAGAGGAGTTTCTTGGCCTTGCCCAGGGATCTCTCAGCGGGCTGGGCAGCCCGACGGTGGGGTCGGCGATCAAGCAGGAAATCACCGTCCCCACTGCCGACAGGATAACCTTCTGGTGGCAGTTCACCACTAGCGACTACCTACCCTTCAACGACTTCGCCTTCTACACCCTGGACGGCCAGGCCTTCCTGCTGAGCAACGTCGCCTCCGTAGGAGACCATGGAAGCTCCGGCTGGCAGTATCTAGAGGTGGACGTAACGCCGGGAACACACACCATCGGCTTCGGGGTCATGAATGCCATCGACACCGGCGTCAACTCCGCACTGTTGGTTGACGCAGTTGCATTATTCAGCACATTCGACTCCGACGGCGACGGTATCACCAACGGCGAGGACAACTGCCCGGAAACCCCCAACAGCGACCAGGCCGATAGCGACGGTGACCAGGTCGGCGACGCCTGTGACAACTGCGTATTTGATGCCAACCTGGACCAGACCGACACCGACGGCGACGGCGCCGGCGACGCCTGCGACGTCGACGATGACAACGACGGCATCGCCGACGGCCTCGACAACTGCCCCGCTGCCGCCAACCCGCTGCAGGAAGACTCCGACGGCGACGGTGTCGGCGACGCCTGCGACAACTGCTCCCTGGCGGAAAACCCCGGCCAGGAGGACATGGACGGCGACGGGGCCGGCGACCTGTGCGACCCGGACATCGACGGCGACGGGGTGATCAACTTCCAGGACAACTGTCCCTACGCCGCCAACCCCGACCAGGTGGACACCGACGGCGACGGTGACGGTGACTCCTGCGATGCCGACGACGACGACGACGGCATCCTCGACGACGGCGACGGCTCCGGCATCATCGGCGACAACCCCTGCGTCGACGGCGAGACCACCAACTGCGACGACAACTGCCAGACCACCCCCAACCCCGACCAGGAGAACTTCGACGGAGACTCCCGCGGCGATGCCTGTGATACCGACGACGACGACGACGGCATCGACGACACCGTAGACAACTGCCATTTCACCCCCAACCCCGACCAGGCCGACACCGACGGCGACGGCATCGGCGACGCCTGCGAGACCGACCGCGACGGCGACACGATCCCGGATGCGATCGACGACTGCCCCGACGACCCGGACCCGCTCCAGCTCGACACCGACGGTGACGGCATGGGCGACGCCTG
>QMME01000270.1 GCA_003647095.1 Deltaproteobacteria bacterium | reverse complement strand
CCGGGCCAGGCCCCCGCGGGCCCGGAGGACGAACTGGCGGTCCCCGGCGGCACAGACGGCGGCAAAGAGGCGCAGGCTCAGGCCCGACTCCCGGCAGTCCAGCTCCTCCCCGGCCGCCTGCCCGCCCGATCGTATCAGCCAGCGGCCGGGACGCTCTTCCACCTCCGTCCCCAGGGTGCGGACGATCCCCAGCGCGGCCCGGGCGTCGTCGCAGGTACAGGAATTTTCCACCAGGCACTCTCCGCCGGAAAGCAGGCCGGCCGCCAGCGCACGAATGGCCAGCGACTTCGACGGCGGGGCATCCATGCTGCCGTCAACCGGCGAGGGCAACACGCACTTCATCATGTAGCACCTCCACGGCCGCGGCCGGATCCAGGGTTGAGGTATCCACCACCAGGTCGGCCACTTCGCAATAGTGCTGCCGCCTCTCCTGCAGCAGCCGGATGACGTCTCGACTGGTTCTGTCCGGCCCCAGCAGGGGACGACCCCGCCCGGCCGCGCGCCTCCTGGCCTCCTCGCCGTCGACCCACAACCACACCGCCAGGCGGGCCCGGCGCAGCAGCTCGCGGTTGCGCCTCGACAACACCGCCCCCCCGCCGCAGGCGACCACCGTTTGTCCGAGTTCACAAGTCATCTCCACGGCCTGTCGTTCCAGCCGGCGGAAGCAGTCTTCTCCTCCGTTTTTGAAGATCTCCTCGATACTCGAGCCGGCGGTGCGACAGACCAGTTCGTCGGTGTCCACGAAGGAAAACCCCAGCCGCTCGGCCAGCATCCTGCCCAGCAGGCTCTTGCCGGCACCCATGAATCCCACCAGGACGATGCTGTTGGCCGCGGCGGCCCGCCGATGCTGCAGCGCCCGGTGCATGAGCCGTGCCGGCGCCGGCCGTCCCAGGAAGATCTCGTGGGCGACCAGGGCCTGCTGCAACAGCCACTCCAGGCCGGAAAGGTAAATCGCCCCGGCCCGTTCGGCGGCCTGCTGCAGCACCGGTTGTCGATAGGCGGCCTCCAGTACCGCCTGGCCGGGGCGCAGGTGACGGCCGGCACCGATATCGACGCCATCGGGCAGGCAGGACACCACCACCGCCGCCTGCTCCAACTCGGCCGGCAAGCGCTCGCCGTCGGCAAACTGGCAGCCGAACTCGGCCGCCAGCCGGCGGGCTCGCGCCGGGGTGCGATTGTTTATCATCACCCGGGCCCCGGCCCGCAGCAGTCCGTAAACCGCCGCCCGGGCAGCTCCCCCGGCCCCCAGCACCAGGCATCTCTTCCCCGCCGGGTCGATGCCCGCCTGGCGCAGCGCCCCGCACACCCCCTGCCAGTCGGTGTTGTGGGCCAGGGAACCGTGGTCATCCCGAACCAGGCAGTTGGTCGCGCCGATGCTCCTGGCGGCGGCGTCCACCCGACCGGCTGGCGCCAGCAGCGCCTGTTTGAAGGGACTGGTAACGTTCATGGCGCGCAGGTCCAGCGACTGAAAGGCTCGCCAGGCACCGTCGGCATCGACCGCGCCCAGGCGCAGGTAGCGGGCCGGCACGCCGGCGGCGGCAAAAGCCGCGTTGAACATCTGCGGTGAACGACTGTGGGCCACCGGCCGGCCGCAGACCGCGTAGAGATCAACCATGGCCGATACTCCGCAACAGCCGGGCCAGTTGCCGGTGATCGAGCTGGCCCGGGGCGGTGGGCTGTCCCGGCAGGCAGGCGTAGGTGAAGGGACTGCCCAGCAGGGGCGCCAGCCAGCGCGTGGGCCGCCCCAGCTCACCCATGCCCGTCACCACCACCGGCCGCCGGTAATCGAGCAGGGCCAGCAGGCGGGCGTTGTCACGTGGCCGGTTCACCCGGCAGGCGATCTTGGCCACATCGGCCCCCTGCCCAAAGCACCCCAGGCGTACCTGCTCGAGGGCCCGCCGCCCGGGGGTGCCCCGGTGGTCGTGAAAGGACAGGATCACCCGGCAGCCCCGGCGCCGGGCCCGCTGCACGAGGGGACGGCGCCAGGCGGGGGACGAGTCGAGCTCCAGGTCCAGGTAGGCGGCCCCGGCCTCCACCGCGGCCAGCAGCAGCTGCTGGCGGCGTGCCGGTGCCCGGCGGCCCGGCCGGCAGGTGGCCAGCAGGCGGGGATGGGCGGAGAAGATTTTCCTCACCTGCGCCGGTGTGACCTCCATCAGGTCCAGGCGGACCTCGACGAAGTCGTGCCGCCGGCACTCGCGCAGGCACTCCCGCCAGTCGCGGCTAGCCAGGCTGACGCAGATCATTCCGCCAGGCCCTTTCCAGGTCACGCTCGTCTACCGGAAAACTCCACTCCAGGTCGCAGGCCATGCGTCCTATGCGACGCAGCAACGGCAGGCGCAGCCGGCCGGCACGGTTTTTCTTGTCCCGGGCCAGGTAGGGACGCAGCCGGCTCCAGGCCGGCCAGCGGCCCCGTGCCAGGCCCAGGCGATCGAGCAACAGTCGCAGGCGCCGGGCCGTACCGGCGCGGGCCACCCCCAGCAACTCGGCCAGGCGGGCCTCCACCACCAGGCCCCGGGCCACCGCCCGGCCGTGGCCGAGCCGCCAGCCACTGGCGGCCTCCAGGGCGTGAGCGACGGTATGTCCGAAATTCAGGATCACCCGGCGTCCCCGCTCGCGCTCGTCCTGCTCGACCACCTCCAGCTTGACCTGGACGGCGCGTTGCAGCAACCGCTCGCCCAGGGAGCCGGGCCGGGCCAACCGCCCGGCCCGTTCCTCCAGGCGCCGGAACAACGTGGCATCACCGATCACCGCGTGCTTCACCAGCTCGGCCAGGCCGTTCCGCCACTGGCCGGGCGGCAGGCTCCTGGTGCTTTCCGGCTCCATCAGTATCGCCTGGGGCTGGTGAAAGGCGCCGATGAGGTTCTTGCCGGCGGGGGTGTTCACCGCGGTCTTGCCTCCCAGGGCGGCGTCCACCTGGGCCAGCAAGGTGGTGGGCAGGTAGATGCTGTCGATTCCCCGCAGGTAGGTGGCCGCCACGAAGCCACCCAGGTCCAGGCTGACCCCTCCTCCCAGGGCCACCAGGCAGCAGTCGCGACCCAGGCCGGCCCGCAGCATGGCATCCTCCAGGCGCCTCTTGGTGGCCCGGTTCTTGTTCGCCTCGCCGGCCGGAAAGCCGAGTACCTTCACCCGGTCGACCAGCGGCCGCAACAGCTCCTCTACCCGGCCGGCGAACAGCCGCAGCACCCGTTCGTCGCCGACGATGACCGCCTGTCGCCAGTCCTGCAGCCACAGGCGTTGCAGCTGCCGCCAGGCCCCCCGGCCGATGCATACGGAGTGCAGGGTACGGCCGCCGGCTTGGTATTGCAGGTCGATCATTGCTCCTCGGTCTGCTGGATCAATCCGTACTTCTGCAGCCGGCGCAGCAGCTGGAAGCGGCTGATACCCAGCAAGCGGGCCGCCTCGGTGCGGGAATCGCCGACCTGCTCGAGCGCGTAGCGGATGAGCTTCTTCTCCAGCGATTCCAGGGTATCGACCCCGGGCACGAAGTCGATGGCGCTGGGCAGGCGGCCGGGGCCAGCGTTGTCGGGGCTGCCGATCTCTATCTGCCTGGTGAAGACCCGTTGCGGCAAGTGGCCGGGCTCGATGCCGTTGCCACCGGCCAGGATGACGGCCCGCTCGATCATGTTCTTCAACTCGCGCACGTTGCCGGGAAAGTCGTATCCCTGCAAGACCCGCAGCACCTCCCCGGAAAGCGGCGGCAGCTGTTTTCCCATCTTGGAGCAGAAGAACTCGGCGAAGTGCTGCGCCAGCAGCTGCACGTCGCTGCCCCGGGCTCGCAGCGGCGGCAGGTGGACGGGAAAAACCGAAAGTCGCTGGTAGAGGTCGTGTCGAAAAGCTCCTTGCGACACCAGCTGGGCCAGGTCGCGGTTGGTGGCGGCCACGATCCGCGCCTGCACGGTCACCGGCTTGACCGAGCCCACGCGCTGGAAGCTCCTGCTTTCCAGCACCCGCAGCAGCTTTCCCTGCAAGGCCGGTTCCATGTCACCGATCTCGTCCAGCAGCACGGTGCCGTCGGCCGCTTCCTCGAAGACCCCGCGGGTGGTCTGCAGGGCCCCGGTGAAGGCACCCTTCTCGTGGCCGAACATGAGACTCTCGGCCAGGCCGCTGGGCAGGGCCACGCAGTCGAGCGACAGGAAGGGGCTCCGTTCCCCGACGGTCAGCTTGTGCAGGTAGCGGGCGGCCACCTCCTTGCCCACGCCGGTCTCGCCGGTGAGCAGCACCGGTGTCTGGGGATGCTTGGCCACCATCTGCAGCTGCTCGCGTACGCGCTGCATGGCCACGCAGTCGCCCAGCAACCCCTCGCGGCGATGCTCGTCCCAGCCGGCCAGCGAGGCCCGGATGCGGTGACGCTGGTGCACCTCCAGCACCCGCTCCACCAGCTGGCCGGTGCTGGCCTGCTTGACCAGGTAGTCGTCGGCGCCCTGGCGGATGGCCTGGATGGCATGGGCGATGGCCTCGTAGGCGGTCATCACGATGATACAGCACTTGGGCTGGCGCGCCAGCAGCAAGGGAATCATCTGGATGCCGTCGCCGTCGGGAAGCCGGTGATCCAGCAGGATGGCCTGGTAGCAGTTGCTGGTGGACAGGGCCAGGGCCGTGCCGCTGTCGAAGGCCAGGTCACAGGCCAGGCCCTGGGAGGCGATCTCGGCGGCCAGCGCCTCGGCGAACAGCTGCTCGTCGTCGACCACCAGCACTCGGAAATCGTCTCCCTGGGCGGCCGTGTCCCGCATGCTTTCCTGTCTATCCGGCGTCACCCCGCTGGTACCGGCTCTAGGCGACATGGGCTATCCTCCCTGCAGGGCGCGAATCAAGCATCCGGGCCGCCTGCACACCGCTGGCCACGGCTCCTTCCATGGTTGCCGGCAGGCCGGTGGCGGTCCAGTCCCCGGCCAGGTAGAGGTTTTCCAGCGCCGTCGCCGGGCCGGGCCGGTTGCCATAGCTGCCCGGGGTTACCCTGATGGTGGCCAGCGGCACCCGGGTCACCAGGCTGTCGACCACCCGGGCGGCGGCGGCGGCCGGGAAATGGCGCACCAGCTCTGCGCGACACTCCGCCACCAGCCGCTGGCTGGGCCAGGCCAGCAACCGCTCGGCGCCGCTGATGACACAGCTTACCCGTGCCGGCAGACCCCGCTGTCGCGGGTGGGAAAAGACCCATTGCAGCGGACTGTGCAACAGCCCGGCAAACGACCACTCCAGCCAGCAACGGTCGTACCAGATGTCGACGGTGACGATTCCCGAATACCCCAGGCGGGCACACTGCCGGCCCAGCGAGTCCAGGGCGGCCACCTGCCCGGCCAGGCGGGCGGTCTCGTACCAGGGGGCGGCCAGGACGAAGGCCTCGGCCTGGTGCCGGCGGCCGTCCGCGGTCTCCACGGCGAGCAGCCGCCGGCCGTTGTGCTGCAGGCGCACCACCCGCTGCGAGCAGAGGATCTCGCCCCCCTGCCGGCGGACCTTCTCCAGCGCCGGACGAACGAAGACGTCATCCAGCAGCTGCTCGGGAAGCAAGGCGGTGATGTCCCGGCGCCCGGCGAACATGCTGCGGTCGAGCACGGTGGCGAACATCCGGGCCGAGGCCTGCTCCAGGGGAATGTTCAGGGTGGCCAGTCCCAGCGGCTCCCACAATCCCCGGCGCGACTGCCGCCCCTGGCCGTGCCAGCGCAGCCAGGCGCTGGCCGACAGCCGGTCGAGCCGTTCCGGCCACAGGCGCGCGCCCAGCTTGGCGGCCAGGCCGGCCCGGGCCATGCCCAGGCGGGTGGACCAGTCGAGGTGGTCCAGGCCCAGCAACGCCGGCAGCAGGTGCAGCGGCGCCGGCCCGCGTCCCACCCGGAAGGGATGGATCCGGCCCGGCTGGGAGACGAAGGGAGTGGCGCCCCGCACCGGCAGCAACTGCCGGCGGGTGCCCACCAGCTCGGCCAGCTCCAGCGTATGCCGG
>QMME01000269.1 GCA_003647095.1 Deltaproteobacteria bacterium | reverse complement strand
TAGGCGACGTCCCCGGGCCAGCAGGCGGCCGGATCGATGCCCTCCACCGGTTGCAGCTCGATGAAGTCACTGCCAACGGCGGCGATGCTGAACTCGATCTTGTTGTTCTCGCTCTCCCCGGAGCCCGACCCGGGCCGGCAGGGATTGTCCCCGGCGGGAGCCTCGGCCAGCGGCGTGCTGAGCACCTGCAGGATATCCCCTTCCTGGATTCCCAGTGCCGCCAGGTCCAGGCCCGGCCGCTCGTCCACCAGGCGCCAGCCGTCGAAACGGGCTGCAAAGCCGTTGCTGCCCTGGATCATTCCTTCCCAGGTAAGTACCCAGCCCTCGGCGGGAGTGATGCCGGGACGCAGCCCGATGCCGTAATAGTTGCGCAGGATCTCCGCGGCACCCTCGGCCACGCACTCCTGGCCCAGCGCCTGGTAGCCGCTATCACACTGGCAGCCGGGCTGGCCGGAGCCATCCAGCACGGCTCGCCCGTGCCCCCCGCAGCTCAGTCGCTTGCCATCGCTGTCTGTCTCGGGGGCGTAGGCGCTGGAGAAGCCCACCAGGTAGGGGTAGTCACACACGCCGCTGCTGTCGCAGTCGAGCAGCACCTGTTCCCCGACCTCCTCGCCGCCCACGGTCAGAACCGGCTTCAGTCCCAGGTTCGGGCCCAGGAAGGGCTGCAGGTCGATGGCCCGATGGTTCACGGCATCCAACACGTACACCGTTCCATCGAGACAGGAGACAAAGGCAAAGGTCTTTACCACCTCTTCCTGGAAGTCCTGGTCTTGCTCCTGGATGTCCCGCAACTCGTTGCTGGTCAGCAACTGGCTGGTGTAGTCGCGGGGACTGGCGCCCGCCTCGTCGAACACCACCGTGGATACTCCCTGCACGAAGGTGAGCGAGCGGGGTATGGACGACAAGTGGATGTTCTCACCGCCGCTCAACGGCTCTTGTGCATCGGCGCGAGCTTGGGAAGCCGCCAATCGGCTCAGGCTGGCGACGTCCACCAGGGCAATCTCCTTGTCGTCCGGCAACACCACGTAGAGCACCGACTCGTCGGGAGACAGAGCCAGGCGCCGCGAGGTGCCACCTACCTCGATTCGCTCCAGGGAACCATCGGCGGTATGCAGCACGGCGATGGAGCTGGAGGCTTCGTCGGCGATGAACAACAGGGAACCGTCGCCGGTAACCGCCAGGCCTGCCGGCAGGCCGCCGACGTCGAGCACATCCACCAGGGTGAGTCTCAGGGGAATGTGATTCTGCTCGTCCGCATAGTCCAGTTGCAACCAGGCTACCTGCCCGCCCCCGGTCAGGCTTACGAATACCGGCAGCGGCTGGCTGCTGTCCCAGGGGACGTCGGCCCCGGCCACGCCGGCCGGAACGGCGATATCGTCCGGTTCCAGGAAACCGTCCTGGCCCAGGCTTACCCGGCTCACCCCGGCGCGGCAACGTTCGTCGAGATACTCGTATTCATCCCGGCAGCTGCCGCAGAAGGAGGTACAGGAATCACCATCGCTGTCAATCTCCACCAGGCGATCCGCCGCCAGGTCCACCAGGGAGACATCCCGGGAAGCGACGTTGACCACGAAGGCATAGCGCTGCAGCGGGTCCACGGCCAGGCTGCGCGGCTGACGTCCAACCGGTATGGAGAAAGGGAACAAGGGGTCCGGCGCGGAGAAGAAACGTCGCTGCTCGATATCGAACACCCGGATGGCGTCTTCCAGTTCGTTCAGCACCAGCAGCAGGGGCCGGCCCTCGCTGGCAACGTCGCAGCCAGGCATGACCTCCGGGCATCCCTTTATCACCGCCAGGTCGACAGGCCCCCGTAGTCGACCGGTTATCGCCGGTGTCGGCTCCTGGCAGGCGGCCAGTACCATGACCACCAGCAGCAGCGTTACCATCCCGGGTAGCACCTTACCCATCTTGCCTGTCACCTTTCCTCCCTTGCCTTGCCCACCTTGGCCAGCACCTGGAAGAACGTCTCCGAGTCAGGATCCATGTCCACCACCGCCACCACGTCCTCCTCGAAGCAGGCCACCAGGGCCCAGTGGCGGCCGTCTTTTTTCCACAGGTCCAGGTCGTAGGGGCCACGGCAGATGTCATCGCTCATCTGCACCAGCCGCATGGACGAGCTGTCCACCAGGGCCAGGGTATCGCTCTCGGGATCACTGACCAGGACCATGTTCTCGCCCACGAACTCCAGGTGGGCCGGATTGTCCTCCAGGACCACCTGTCCGGTCACTCTGTTGACGGGAACTCCATCGCTGCCGGGCGTGGTGTCCAGGAAGGCCAGCAGGTCGGGATTGCGCACGATCACGCCCAGGGTTTGGCCATCGGGGCCGAAACCGATTCCCCGGGTTTCATTGCCGAGCAGGATGCGGAACAGCTCCAGGGAATGCAAGGCGGGATGCTCTGCCTCATCCGGGTCGAAGAACTGTATGGGGTTCGATTGGGAGGTGTTGAAGCGGCTGGTGGCATAGATGTAGCCATTCAGCGGCGAGCGAGCCAGCTCGTTTACACCCTGGCTGCCGGTATCGACTTCGCGTACTACCTGCGGCAACTGCTCGATGTCCGGCTGTGGTCGCCCCTCCGGAACCTGGATCTCGGTGACCTGACCGCTGCGCAGGTACGACAGCCACAGCGACCAGCTACGCGCCGACCAGTCGTCGTTTTCGTCGGCGAGCTGTGGTTGCATGAGGATATCGAAGGGATCATCGTGGGGCAGTTCCAGCACCGAGCGGCTGCCGTGGCAACTGGGCAGTTGATCGCTCCCGGCATCTTCCCCGGCCCAGCAAGATACTTCGATCTGCGGGCCGTCGCCAGCCGCACCGGTTACCTCCAGGTCGAACAACAGCAACTGGCTGGTCTGCCGGCAAGTCACCGCCGCCAGTCCAGCCTGGCCGTCGCTGTCCAGTTCGATGCTGGCAGCGAAGCTGGGAATGGCCACTGCCCGGTCCTCGATTATTAGATCGCGGTTGTCTCCGTCGAGTGCGCTGCCGGACTCGATTCTCTCCGCCAGCCGGTTGACATCGATGACCTGCAGCGTACCCGAACGGTAACGCATGTCGAAGTTGGAGGTCACCACCAGGGCGAACCCGGCGGGATGCACGGCCACCCCGACTGGAAACGGCACTTCGGCCGCGGGTGGCGGTTCCGTGGAACTGCCCTCCGCGCAGGCCGACAGCACGGCCAGGAGACCAGCCAAAACCGAGGATAGTAGTCGTCGACCCATTAGCTTATCAACTCCGGCGCCGGCGCCCGCGGGTTCCGGCCCGGCCGGTTTTCTTCTTGGTGGCCTTTTTCCTGGTTACCTTCTTCCTGGTTGCCCTTTTCTTGGTAGCCTTCTTCTTCGCCACCTTTTTCCTGGCTACCTTCTTCTTGGCCACCTTCTTCTTGGCCACCTTCTTCTTGGTGGTTTTCTTCCCGGTGGCCTTCTTGCCGGTGGACTTTTTCTTCCCGGTCTTTTTGGAAACACGCCGCTGTGCCGATTTCTTCCCGGCCGCCTTCTTGCCGCCTGCCGCCCGGCGCCTGGCAGCCCGCTCGGCCCGCAGGCGATCTTCCTGGGCAATGGCCGCCTGGGCCGCCGCCAGTCGGGCGATGGGCACGCGGAAGGGAGAACAGGAGACGTAGTCCAGGCCCACTTCCTGGCAGAACTCGATGGTGCGGGGATCACCGCCGTGCTCTCCGCAAATGCCCACCTTGAGATCCGGGCGCGTGGCGCGACCGCGCTGCACCCCCAGGGCCAGCAACTGGCCCACGCCGTCGCGGTCTATGGTCTGGAAGGGATCGTCTTCCAGGATGCCCTGGTCGAAGTACTTGACGAGGAACTTGCCGGCATCGTCCCGGCTCAACCCGAAGGTGGTTTGAGTCAGGTCATTGGTTCCAAAGGAGAAAAACTCTGCCTCGGTGGCGATCTGGTCGGCGGTGAGCGCCGCCCGGGGCAGTTCGATCATGGTGCCGATCTGGTAGGGTATCTTCACACCCTGCTCGGCCAGCACCCGCTCGGCGGTCTCCCGTACCACCCGCTTCTGGTCACGCAGTTCGTTGACGTGTCCCACCAGGGGAATCATGATCTCGGGATGGGGGGTGAACTTCTTTTCCTTCTTCACCTGGCAGGCCGCCTCCATGATGGCGCGGGTCTGCATGGCGGTGATCTCCGGGTAGTCGATGCCCAGGCGACAGCCACGATGTCCGAGCATGGGATTGGCCTCGTGCAGGGCCTCGATCTTGGCCCGCAGGCGGCTTTCTTCCAGGCCCATCTCCTCGGCCAGCGCACGGATCTCCTTGTCTCCGTGGGGCAGAAACTCGTGCAACGGGGGATCCAGGGTGCGAATGGTCACCGGCCGATTGCCCATCTCCTCGAAGATGCCCCGGAAATCGTTGCGCTGGAACGGCAGCAGCTTGTCCAGCGCCCTTTCCCGGCTGGCGCGGTCCTCGGCCAGGATCATCTCGCGCATGGGACCGATCTTGCCCTCGCCGAAGAACATGTGCTCCGTGCGGCACAGGCCGATGCCCTCGGCCCCGAAGCGCACCGCCTGGAAGGCCTGGTCGGGCTGATCGGCATTGGTACGCACCCCCAGCTTGCGAATGCCGTCCGCCCAGGACATCAGCTTGCGGTACTGGCGAAACAGCCGCGACTTCTTGCTCTCGGCATCTCCTCCCAGCAGCACCCGCACCACTTCGCTGGGATTGGTGTGCAGGCGACCCTCTATGACCTCGCCGGCAGTCCCGTCGATGGACAACCAGTCACCTTCCTGTATGACCTTGGCTCCCACCCGCATGTTACGTTGCTTGTAGTCGATGTGCAGGGACTCGCAGCCGGCCACGCATACCTTGCCCATCTGCCGGGCCACCAGGGCGGCGTGCGAGGTCATGCCTCCCCGGGCGGTGAGAATACCCACCGCGGCGTTCATCCCCCGGATGTCCTCCGGGGAGGTCTCGATGCGCACCAGCAACACCTTCTCCCCTCGGGCCGCCCAGGCCTCGGCATCCTCGGCGTTGAACACCACCCGCCCCGAGGCCGCTCCCGGGCCGGCGGCCAGCCCCTTGGCCAGCAAGCGGCCGCGGGACAACGACTCGCGCTTGTCGCGGGCGTCGAAGACCGGGCGCAGCAACTGGTTCAGGGCCTCGGGGGGAATGCGCCGGATGGCCTCCTTCTCGTCTATCAACCCCTCGCTGACCTGGTCGACGGCGATGCGCACGGCGGCGAAGCCCGTGCGCTTGCCGGCACGGGTCTGCAGCATCCACAGCTTGCCCTGCTGGATGGTGAACTCCATGTCCTGCATTTCCCGGTAATGACGATCCACCGTCTTGGCGATCTTGACGATCTGCCGGTAGATGTCGGGCATGATGTCCCGCAACTTGTCGATGGGCAGGGGGGTGCGAATTCCCGCCACCACGTCCTCGCCCTGGGCATTCATCAGGAATTCGCCGTAGAGGTGCTTCTCCCCGGTGGCCGGATCGCGGGAGAACAGCACCCCGGTACCGGAGTCGTCACCCATGTTGCCGAAGACCATGGTCTGCACGTTGACCGCCGTACCCCAGCCGCCGGGAATGTTGTTCAGCTGTCGATAGGCTATGGCCCGCGGGTTGTTCCAGGAATCGAACACCGCCCCGATGGATCCCCATAGTTGCTGCCAGGGGTCCTCGGGAAACACCTTGCCGGTCCGTTCCCGAATGAGCTGCTTGAACTCGCCCACCAGCTGCCGCAACGATTCCACGTCCAGCTCGTGATCGTAACGAACTCCCCGCTGGTGCTTCTTGCGCTCCAGCACCTCCTCGAAGGGATCGACGTCGTCCTTGCCCTGGGGCTTGAGACCCAGCACCACGTCGCCGTACATCTGCACGAAGCGCCGGTAGGAATCGTAGGCGAAGCGGGCGTTGCCGGTCAGCCTGGCCAGCCCGCGCACGGTGCGATCATTGAGGCCCAGGTTGAGCACCGTGTCCATCATGCCGGGCATGCT
>QMME01000268.1 GCA_003647095.1 Deltaproteobacteria bacterium | reverse complement strand
CGGCCACTGGCGCTTCGGGGTGCTGGTCGAACCAATCGCCAACCGCCAGGCGTTCGTGGCGCTCGACGGCGTGCTGTTGCGACGCCTGGCGGACATGCTGGGCCGGCGCCCTCCTCCGGAACCGTTGTTCGACGGCCTGCACGGGCTGGCCGCGGCGGTATTCGCCCTGCTGCTGCAGAAGCTGTCGGAAAATCCCGGGGGAGAGCATTTCGCCAACTGGCGCTGGGCCGGCCTGGTGGATTCCGCCGGGGAGATGGGCCGGCTGTGCCTGCACGACAACTCCCTGGTGGGCGTCTGGCTCACCCTGGATACCGGCTGGGACAAGGGGTTTCTGGTGTGGCTGGAACCGGACTGCTCTTGTAATCGCGCCGGCAGGGCACGCCCGGACCCGGCCGGACAACTGCCGGCACCTGCCCTGGAGCGGCTGCAGCGCCTGGAGCTGGAAGGAGGACTGCAACTGGGCCGCTGCAGCCTGGATGCCGCTGAACTGGCCCAGCTCCAGAAAGGAGACATCCTGCTGCTGGCACCGGGCGAACGACAATCTCCGTACCGTTGGCAGGTGGGCCAGCTAACACTGCTGCTAAATCCCGAAGCGGGGGGCTTGCTGCGGGTACAAGGTTTCGAATTTCAACGAGGAGGTGACGACATGGAAGCAGGGCAACTTTCCGATGGGGATCTGGCGCCCAGCTGCGAACCGGTGGAGATTCCACGCCTGCCGGTGACCCTGAGCGTGGAGTGCGGCCGCGTGCGCATGAGCCTTTCGCGCCTGGCGAAGCTGCGTGCCGGTGACGTGCTGGAGATGCCCGAGGCGGTGCTGGCACCGGTGCAGGTACGTGCCGGCAACCAGCTGCTGGCCAACGGTGAACTGGTGGACGTGGAAGGCCGCCGCGGTGTGCGCCTGCTCGAAGTGTTCGTCGTACCGGGAGATGGCCATGACTAGGTCACGACGCCGGGCGGCCCGCCTGCTGGCCCTGTGCGCGGCACCCTGCCTGGTCCTGGCAGCCTGGTGGCCGGCCGCAGCGGGAACGAGCATTCAGGGAGGAAGGGTATCGCTGCTGCTGCTGGCCGCTCTGGCCGGCCTGGCGGCGACCACGCACCGCTGGAGGGGCTGGCTGTCGGGGCGCCGCCAGGGCTCCGTTCGCCGGGCCGCCATTTCCGTCGTCGAACGTCACACCCTGGGCCAGGGCAACGAGATCCACCTGGTGGAAGTGGCCGGCCAGCGCCTGCTGCTGGGCAGTTCCACCGGCAGGGTCGTCCTGCTGGCCCGGCTCGACGAGGTCGATTGCCGGCAACCGTCACGGCCAGAGGCCCGCACACCATGAACCTCTCCCCCACCACCTACCTGCTGTTCATCCTGGGCGCCGGCCTGCTGCCTTTCGTGCTGGTAGTGCTGACCTCGTTCGTCAAGATGGCGGTGGTGCTGTCGGTGGCCCGTACCGCCATGGGCACGCCCCAGTTGCCTCCCAACAGCGTCATCACCGGCCTGGCCATAGTGCTGAGCATGGTGGTCATGGCCCCGGTGGCCGGCCAGGTGTCCGAGCGCTTGCGCCAGCGGCAGGAGGTCTTTCGTGCGGCGGACGTGTCGAGCATGGGAACGGCCATCGCCGAGGCCGCGCAGCCGCTGCGCCGCTTCCTGCTGCAGCATGCCCACCCCGAGCAGCTGCAGGCGGTGGCCGAAGCCATCGGTACGGACACCAACACCGAGCCGGGCTGGCCGGTGCTGGTCACGGCCTTCGTCATCAGCCAGTTGCACGAGGCTTTCCAGATCGGCTTCTACATCTTCCTGCCGTTTCTGGTGCTGGACATGCTGGTGGCCAGCGTGCTGCTGTCGCTGGGCATGCACATGCTCAGTCCCACCACCGTGAGCCTGCCGCTGAAGTTACTGCTGTTCGTCTTCGCCGACGGCTGGACGCTGCTGGGAACCAACCTGCTCGGTTCCTACCACTGACGGGGAGAGACCTACATGCCCGGCAACGACATATTGCAACTGGCCTCCCGGGCCCTCTGGCTGGTGGTGGTGATCTCGTCACCGGTGGTGCTGACGGCGCTGGCGGTGGGCCTGGTCATCGGCATCCTGCAGGCGGCCAGCCAGGTCCAGGAGTTCACCCTGAGCTTCGTGCCCAAGATCCTGGCGGTGTTGCTGGTGCTGGCCCTGGCGGCCCCCTGGATGGGCACGCAACTGCTGGCCTTCGCGCGCCAGTGCCTGACCGGGGGATTATGATGCCCGATCCCTGGTGGTACCTGCCGCTGGGCGCCCGCCTGTTGCCCGTCATCCTGCTGGTTCCCGTTGCCGGTGGACGGCAAGTGCCGCTGACGGCCCGCCTGAGCCTGGTGATCGTGCTGGCCGGCGCCCTGGCGCCGGCCGTGCTGCCGGCCGCGCCGGCACCGGCAGGCTACCGGTTGGTGGCACTGCTGTTGCGCGAGCTGGGGGTCGGCGCCGTTCTGGCCCTGGCAGCGGAGAGCGTGCTGGTCATGTTGCAGATGGCCGGGCAGTTGCTCGACGACAGCCGCGGAGCCACGCAGTTGCGACTGCCGGCCGCCTTCACCGGAGACCAGGGTTCCGCCCTGGCCAGGCTCTACCTGTTGCTGGCCATGCTGGTTTTCTTCACCGCCGGGGGGCCGGAGACTTTCCTGCGGGCGCTGCTGCACAGCTACCGGGCGGTACCGCTGGCCGGCGGCGTGCCGGTGGACACCCTGGCCCGGGTGGGACACCTGGCCCTGGCCTGCCTGGCCACGGCCTACCGGGGAGCGTGCCAGGTGGCGTTGCCGGTGGTGGCGGCGCTGCTGCTTGCCGACTGCCTGCTGGGGTTCGTCAACCGCACCGCTCCCCAGATCCCGGTGTTTTTCGTGGGCATGCCGCTCAAGGCGCTGCTGGGAGTGGCCGCGGCGGCGCTGTCGCTGCGGGGCGGAGTAGATGCCTTCCTGGCCGCCTGGCCGGTATGAACGCCGGTGCCTACTGCACGCAGTAGGGCTGGCGCGGCGCGCAGTAGGCCTCGCCGCCGGTATCGTAGCAGCAACCGCCGACGCAATCACTGTGGGAGTAGCAGGGGTCGGAGCAGAAGTAGGCGTCGGTGGTGCCGGTGTCGTCGACCAGGCACTGCATGCCCGCCGGGCACTCGTTGCCGCCGCCGGTCACGCAACTGGTCTCGCCCCAGTACCACACCCGGCTCATGCCGCTGTAGTAGTCTTCCGGCATGCACACCCAGCGGACACCCACGTAGCCCGGGTCCCAGGGAGTGCCCTCGTCCCAGAGGGGAACGCACCAGTGATCGACGGCGCAGTCCACGTGGCTCAGGCAGGGGTTGGCACAGAACAGCTGGGTGCCCTGCCCCAGCACGCAGTACTCCTTGGCGCGCCAGTTGGCGTTGTCGTTGCACTCGTCGCAGGAAGCCACCTCGCGGGCGGCACCCTGGCAGCCAACCACGAAAAGAACGGCCAGTGAAAGCAGCACGACATGGAAATCACGCCTTTTCATTGCTTCACTCTCCTTTCTTCGTTTTCCTTCCTCCCGTTTTTCTACAGTAACCAGGCCACCGGCGTCAAGCTCCGGGTTGGTTTTCGTTCCTGGCTTTTCCGCGGGTATTCGACCACCTGCACCCTGGAAATATTCTCCCGGTGTTGTACAATGTCGCCCATCCAGGTGAAACCCGCCGCCGGGAGCACCAGCGGGATCCCGGCAAAGGAGGTCGCTGCCATGTTCAAACCGCGCGCATCGCAACTGCTGCCGGTGCTGGCACTCGCCGCCGCCCTGGTCTCCTGCACGGAGTCGGGCATCGCCATGAACAAGGGCGGCCCTGCCCCCGGGCAGGTGATCACCGTCGACAACTCGGGAGACGCCGGGCAATTCGTGAGCATGGATATCGATGTCAACGATCATGTTCACCTGGTCTACTACGACAAGAAGAACCAATCGCTGAAGTACGTGCAGTGGTCGCGGCAGGGACTGGCGGCCGATGTCATCGACGACAGCTGCCGTCGCTGCCTGTTCGCCACCGTCAAGGTCTCCGGCAAGGGAGAACCCCACGTGGCCTATTACAGCGATTCCACCCAAACCTTCACCTATGCCTACCGAAGCGACCAGGGCTGGAAGCGGGAGTCCATCGAGTGGGGAGCGGGAACCGGCATGGGGGCCCGCCTGCTGGTGGACGATTCCTACACCCTGCACGCGCTCTACTACTCCGGGGACGGCTGGCTCAAGCACGCCTGGAGGGTGAAAAAGAAACCCGCTTCCGCGCGGCCGGCGAAAGGCAAACACACCAAGAAGAAGGAAGAACCCGAAGGCCTCTGGGGCAACGAGCGCGTCGACAAGGCCAACGGATCCGAACGGGTACAGATTTCCTTCGTCACCGCTCCCGACGGCCGCCTGGCTGCCAGTTACCTGCACTGGTCGGGGTTGACCAGCCAGCTGCGCCTGGCCGAACGCCAGGCCGACGGAACCTGGAAGAGCCAGGTGGTGGCCCGCGAGCACAATCCGGGGAAATCCAGCGCCCTGTTTTATGACGAACAGGGCCAACCGCGGATAATTTTCCGCCAGGCCATGAAAAACCGCCTCTGCCTGGCCGAGTTTTCCGGCCAGGAGTGGAAGGTCTCCCCCCTGGTGCCGGATGCCTACAACATGGCCCTGGCCATGGACGCCGGTGGCAACCTGCTGCTGGCCTACGAACACCTGACCGGCCGTGATCCCCGCAAGGGTCACCTGCGTTACGCCCTGCGCCGGGTCAGCCAGTGGACGATGTACACCGTCGACACCACCCCCGGCACCGGCACCCACCTGGATGCCGTCTTCACCAGCAACTCGGTACCGGTAATCGCCTTCTACGAGGAAAGCGGCCACTCGCTGAAGCTGTATACCGGAAAGTGAGCCGGGGGCTGGCGGCACCTGCCGGCATGCCCGCTCGCTGCCCGCCGGAGACGGGACCTAGCTACGCCCGCGCATACCCGGAGGGGTGATGTCGGCGAGGAAGGCCTGGTTGGCCTGGATATCGGCCTGGTGGCGGGCCTGCTTCAGCCAGGCGGCAAGCTGGGCCGGCCGCCTCCGGGACAACAGCATCTTGCGGATCCGCTCCTTGGCCTGCGGGTACTGCTTCATGTCGGGATCCTGGCGTTTCACCAGCTTGAAAACCACGAAGGCGGCGTTCGGACCCGAACCCCCGATGGGAAACACCTTGTCGGGAACGGGCTTGTCCATGCTCAGGGAGAAGGCCGCTCGGGCGACATCCTGGTCCATTCCCAGGCCGGGGATGTAGGCACCCAGTCGGGCGAACAAGCCGGTGTCGCGGACCCGGGGCTGCCCGGCCTTCCGCTCATCCTGGTCCTGCTTCGTCTTCTTGTCCGGCTCATTGCCCAGCAGTTCCTCCAGGCTCTTGCCGGAGTGCAGGCCCGCCAGCAGGCGTTCGGCCTCCCGGCGAGCCGCTTGCCGGGCCTGCCGGTCGAGCAACAACTGGCGGGCGATGTCTTTCTTGACCTCGTCGAAGGAGTGGTCCTCGGCCGCTATCACCTTCAAGCACTTGACCACGTGGAATCCCTTGTCGGAGCGTACCACCCCGGAAAGCTGCCCCTCCTCGAGGTCGAACACCGCCTGGGCGAACTTCTCGCCCCAGCGAGCCACCAGTGCCTCGCGGGTGGAAAGGGGTAACTTGCCGCCCTTGTCCTTGGTGGCATCGTCCTCGGAATATTCCTTGGCCTCCTCCTCGAAGGAAGCCTTCTTCTTCAGGTTGTCTAGGCTGATCTCGGCCTGCTCCTTTTTCTCCTGTACTTGCTCGCTGTCGTATTCCGGACGTACCTCGAAAAACACGTGGGCCAGCTGCACCTGGCGCGGCTTGTGGTAGCGATCGCTGTTGTCATCGTAGTATTTCCTGACCTCCTGCTCGTGCTGGGCCAGGAACTCCGCCACCTGCTCGTCGCCGGGCGGCTGCGCGGGGCGGAAATCGGCAACCGACAGTTTCACGAAGGACAGCT
>QMME01000267.1 GCA_003647095.1 Deltaproteobacteria bacterium | reverse complement strand
TGGCCGGTCATCCCCCCTTCGTGCTCTCTGGAACGCAGCAGCCTGCGAGCTCGGGAAAGATCACCATCTGCCCAGGCCTTCTCCGCTTCAGCTATGTTCTCCCGACCGGGCAACTTTTTGGGAAGCAAGTCGGCCACTCGCAAACGTGGCTGCTCCGGCAACAAGTAACGGCCCGAGCCGATATCCACTCGCAACACCCGGCGGGAGTTGTCCACCTGCCAGTAGGCCTGGATATTGTTGAAGGGAAGCCAGATTACTACCTGTACTCCACCTCGATGGCGTTGTAGGCGATGTCGACCTCCAGCCACCTCGACCTGGCGCAGCAGGCTGTTCACCCCGCGACGTGGCACTCCGCTCAGGTCCAGGGTGACTTCGTGGCGAATCATGTCGTGCGCCACCGTGACGCCCGGCCTGGCGCCGCCCCGTCCCAGCGGTACCACCAACCTGGTCATCTCCGTGAATCTACCCACGTCGGTCGCAGCGCGGACGTTGCCGGCCATCACCAGCAACATCGCCAGTCCTCTCATGAGCCTCTGACCAGCAAGGTTGCCGGCGAGAAGATTTCCATCGTTGCATCTCAAGACATCGCACCTCGTCCGGCAAGCTCGTACGCAAGTTGCGTGCCAACAACGAGCGACCGCCGGCACCGCCGGGTAACATTGTGAAAAAGCGTGGCTTACCCGTGGTCGGCCGTTGCCAGATTCGCCGGCAACGCCCGCGATAAAGTCAATGCTTTGACACCGGCAACTTTCCGCGGAGACACAGCCGGGTTGCTGGGGACTCAAGAATTCATCGGGTGGGCCGATGGGTATGAGCGAGAAGGGGTTTTCGTGATGACAGCGGCGCCAGTGCGGCAGGCCGAACCTCAGCCAATAGCGGCCATGCCTTTCATCATGGCCGTGGGAGGCGGAAAGGGCGGCACCGGTAAGAGTGTCGTGGCCATCAACGTGGCCCGGGCGCTGGCAGGGGAAGGCCTCAAGGTGGTGCTGGCTGATCTCGATCTGGGAGGCGCCAATCTGCACCTGCTGTCGGGACTGCGTCATTGCCAGTATACCCTGCGCGACTTCATCGGAGGTGCGGTTTCCGACCTTTCCAGCCTGCTGGTGGCGGTACCGGAACTGGGAGTCGACTTGCTGCCGGGAAGCGACGAAGTCGCCGGCATGGTACAGCCCGGCTACCAGCGCAAGCTGAAACTCATACGTCACCTGCACCACCTGCCCGCGGAGGTAGTGGTGTGCGATCTGGGCGGCAACAGCGGACTGGACAACCTCGACATCTTCAATGAAGCCGACTGGGGTCTGGTGGTGACCACCCTGGAACCAACCGCGGTACAGAACGCCTATGGATTCATGAAGGCCGCCATCCTGCGCCGCCTGGTGCGCCTGGGACGCCAGCTGGGTCTCTCCCGGGAGCAAGTGGCCGGCTGGTGGAGTCCGGCGGGAGAGAGTTGTTCCGGCCCCGCGGAACTCATCAACCAGTTGCAGGCCCAGTCCCCGGAGCTGGCCGAGAGCCTGCGCCAGAGCCTTCGCTGCGTGCGCCAGGCCGTGGTGGTAAACATGGCCGAAGCGGAGGAGGCCCGGCGCATCTTTCGCTCCCTGGAGGTGGTAAGCAAGCGCTTTTTGGACCTGGAACTCGATTTCGTGGGGTGGATTCCCACGGATGACACCGTTCACGAAGCGGTACTGCACGGTCGGGTGCCCGGCCTGCAGCGCCTGCCGCTGTTGACCAGGGTCTACGACAAGGTACAGACGGCGCTGGAGCCCGGCTTCGCCGTCGGCTGCAATGAAGAAGTGCTGCTGAACGGCCGGGTACTGCACGTGCAGACTGAAGACCTGGGTGCTTCAGCCGCTGCCTATCACACCCTGGTCTACAGCGGTGGACACATCGTCCTCAGCAAGCGGGTCGAGTATTCCAGTTCGTTTTTCCAGCGCGCCCCCTCGCGCCTAAAGCAGGACCGGGTCCGCTACCTGCATCGCACCATCATCGCCGCCCTGCAAACGGGCAGGCTGCAGGTCAAATACCCGCCGCTTGCCCCACCGGGCGGCACCATACCCACTAACGAGGTCAATCATGGCATCGGCCGTTCCGACAACCGGTGAGACCAAGACCGCCTTCGTCATCGGCCAGCGGCCCTTCACCTGCGAGCGTCTCATAGAAGCACTGCGCGCCGGTGATTACCGGGTGGAACGTGACGTGGTACTGGCAGGCTCCGGTGCCCTGGGGTTGATCGAACTGCCCGGTGGCCCCGAAGTGGCCCTGTTGTATTCGGCCGGTGTACGCCTGGTCGGGGTGATGACGCAGAATCGAACGGGCCCGGTCCCATCCCCGGCCTGGCCCTTCGAAGCCACGGTTCACGAAAAGATGTCGATGGAAACCATCCTGCAGGTATGCAACGACGTCTACTACCGCCACCAGGGAATGCGCCGCCACCGGCGCCTGCCGGTGGCCCTGGAGATTGTCGTGTTCGGAACCGACCGGGCCTTGCGTACCACCACCGTCAACTTCAGCCGCGGTGGTACCTTCGTACGCAGCCTCAATCCTTTTCCCCCCCGCACGGCGGTACAGTTGCGCCTGGCCAATGACCTCGCCCAGGGCCAACTGGGTGGACGGGTGTTGTACAACATCGGCCTGCGCGGTGATCGCCTGGAGCGGCTCGACCAACCCGGCCGCCCGGTGGTGGCCCACCCGGGCATGGCGGTGCAGTTCGAACCCGGCCAGGACGAGGTTCTGGAAGGCTGGATGAAAGTGGCCGAGATTTTTTCCGGCGGGGAAATTGCGCGGGGCGAGTAGGCAGATCAGGCTATCTTCTTCTTCTTGAGCTTTTCCACCAGGGTAGTGCGGTTCATCGACAGCAGGGCGGCCGCACGGTTCTTGTTGCCCTGGCAACGCTCCAGGGCCTGGCGGATGAGATTGTTCTCGAATTGTTCCAGGGCGGCATAGAAATCGATGCCCTCCTCGGGCAGTTCCAGGTCTGGCCCCGGCACCCCGGCGCCTCCGTCCGAGGAGAAGATCCGTGGGGGCAGGTCACTGCTGTGCATCCTGCCGCCGCCCCGTAGGATACAGGCACGTTCGATCAGGTTTTCCAGTTCACGAACGTTGCCCGGCCAGCCGTAGCGACCGAGAAGTTTGAGCAACGATTCGTCTATCTCCACCGCCAGGCCGTGACGTTCGTTGAAGCGGCCCACGAAGTATTCCACCAGCAAGCCGATGTCCTCGCGCCGTTGGCGTAGAGGGGGAATATTCAACTCCATGACATTGAGACGGTAGTAGAGATCCTCGCGAAAGGAACCCTCGGCGACCAGCTTGGTCAGGTCGCGGTGGGTGGCGGCGATGACCCGGAAGTCTGAAAATACCTGGCGGGTGGAACCCACCGGCTCGAAGCAATGTTCCTGCAACACCCGCAGCAGCTTTACCTGGAAAGCCGCCGACATCTCGCCGACCTCGTCCAGGAAGATGGTTCCCCCGTCGGCCAGGGCGAAGCGTCCGGGGCGATCGCGATAGGCCCCGGAAAAGGCGCCCCGGGCGTGTCCGAACAACTCGCTCTCCAGCAACGACTCGGGAATGGCCCCGCAGTTTACAGGCACGAACGGCCCCCGGGCCCGGTTGGACTGCTCGTGGATGGCGCGGGCCACCAGTTCCTTGCCGGTGCCGCTCTCGCCGCGGATGAGCACGGTGCAATCGGTGCGGGCCACCTTCTCCATCAGGTCGGCCAGCTGCCCCATCCTCCCCTGGAAGGAAGAGACGAAGCGGTGACCGAAACGCTTACGGCGCCGGGGGCGATCGCCGGCCGTTGTCTCCGGCTTACCGAGAAGATTGCGAATGGTATCGACCAGGCGAGGTACTTCCACGGGCTTTTCCAGGACGCAGTTGGCTCCGGCCTGCATGGCACCAACCACCCGCTCGGTGGTGGCGTACCCGGTGACCAGCAGGATGGGCAACTGCGGGTGCAGTTGCCGGGCCCGACCAACCAGTTCCAGGCCATCCATGCCCGGCATCATGTAGTCGGAGAGCAGCAGGCTGTAGTCACCACCCTCCACGAGGCGCAGGCCCTCGTCACCTCGCGAAGCCTCGTGAACCTCGAGATCGCAAGAACTACACACCTCCCGGAAGATCTGCCTCACCTCGCTGTCGTCTTCGACAACCAGCGCCTGCACCGCCGCCATCGCCACCTCTCCCGCAGGTTCAGGAATAATTGGCTGTGAGATCCATCATTGTTGCCAGCGAAGGAAGCAATATCGATGCCAAACGACAATTGCGACACCGTACTTCCGAAATTCAATGGGTTGTACCACGGCTCCAGACCAGATCTAGGTGCTTGCTGACCCGGCTGCGGCGGGAGCGCAGCATAGAAAAACCGATATTCGTTTTCATTACACTGGAGTATGCCTTTCCGGCACGGGGGGTTGTAAATTACCCGGTGGGGCCAAGAGTACCCGCACTTTTTACCCTCTCTCGCTCAATGCGAGCCCAAAGCTGCCGATACAGTATTGATGAGGAGAGTGATGCAAGGTGACGGCATTTCACCGATGACCGCCAGGGTGTTCGATTCCCACGAACCCACCCTGGTGCTGGACGGAGAGAGCCTGGAAGTGGTGGCGGTAAACCCCCCCCTGGCAAATCTGGTCGGGCGCCCCCTGGCCGAGTTGCTCGGCCAGGTGCCTGATTTCCTTAGAGCCGAGGATTCCGGCGCTCGTCACTGGGAGCGCACCCGCCAGGCTTCCCTGGTCAAGCCGAATGGCGCCGTCCAGGCCGTGGAGGTGACCTGCCTGTACGTCGAGAAGGGTCCTCCCCGGCGAGTCGTGCTGCGCCTGACCGCCCTGGACGCCAACGGCACCCCCAACAACGCGCCGCTGCACAACCGCCACCAGGCCCTGCACCGGGCCCACCGGGAGTTGCTCTCGGCCTACAACCGCCTGGAGTTGCTCAACGACGAGCTCGAGAACAAGAACCGGCAGTTGCAGGAGGTCTACCGGCGCCTTTCCTACGCCTCCAAGATGGCTGCCGTGGGCGAACTCACCGCCGGAGCCACCCACGGCATCAACAACCCGCTGGCGGCAGCGGTGAGCGCGGTGCGCACCCTGGACCGCCTGTGCCAACAGTGCCCGGACGAATTACGCGAACAAATGATGGCCACCTGCAGGCGGGCCGATCGGGCCCTGGAACGCATCGAGCGCATCGTGGCCGACCTGCGCCGGCTGGCCCAGGCCGGAACTCGCCGCGGAGATCTCAAGGTCGTCGATCTGGGGCAGGAGATCCGCCTGGCGCTGGAGTTGATCTCACACAAGCTCGAAGACATCGATTTGAAACTGGCCTTGCCGGAAGGCCTGACGGTCAGGGTATGCCCGGACGAGTTCAACCAGGTAATCATGAACCTGGCCGACAACGCCGCCGCCGCCATGGACGGACACGGCCATCTGACCATCCGGGCTCTCCTGGAGGGCGGCAAGTTGCGCCTGGAGATCGAAGACGACGGTCCCGGGGTCCCCCCCGATATGACACAGCGTATCTTCGAGCCTTTCTTCAGCACCAAGGAACCTGGTCGCGGCACCGGCATCGGCCTGGCGGTGGCCCGGGGAATAATCGAGGGATACGCGGGAACTCTCTACCTGGAGCAGGAACATGGCCCTGGCTGCAAGTTCGTCATCGAGTTGCCGGCAGAGGTGGTACGTGAGCGACCGAGCGAGAATACTGGTGGTTGACGACGACGATCTGGTCCTCGAGTCGTTGCGATCCGAACTGGGCACCGACTACGAGGTTCTCTGCGCCAACCGGGCCACCCAGGCGCTGAACCTGTTTCGCCAGGAACATTTCGATTGCGTGATCTCCGATGTTCGCATGCCGGGTATGGATGGCGTATCGCTGCTCAAGGAAATCGGGCAGCGTGATCCCACGGTGGGACGCATACTCATCACCGCCTACTCCGACCAGGCGGCCCGCGAGGCCGCGCTCAACGAAGCCG
>QMME01000266.1 GCA_003647095.1 Deltaproteobacteria bacterium | reverse complement strand
TCAGGTTTCCAGCACGTATCCAACCTGGCGCACGGTCTTGAGATGGCGGGGGTGAGCCGGGTCACGTTCCAGCTTGTGGCGCAGGCCGAGAATGTAGTTGTCCACGGTGCGGCTGGTACCGTCGAAGTCCCAGCCCCAAACCCGGTTGAGGATCTCTTCCCGGGAAAACACCCGGCCCGGCGAACCGGCCAGCAGCAGCAACAGGTCGAATTCCTTGGCCAGCAAGGAGATTTCCTTTCCCCTGACCGTTACCCGGCGGCCGGTGGGATGGATGACCACCTCACCGAAGGTAATGGCTGCCTCCGCCCGCTGCCGGGCCCGGCGCCGGCGCAGCAGGGCTTCCACCCGGGCCAGCAACTCGGGCAGTTCGAAGGGTTTGGCAAGGTAGTCGTCGGCTCCCAGACGGAGCCCCTCGACCTTGTGGCCGGTGCTATCGCGGGCCGAGAGGATTAGCACCGGTACCTCCTCGTAGCGGGCCCGCAGCTCTTCGAGGATCTCCAAGCCGCTGTAACCGGGCAGCATGATATCGAGCACGATGAGATCGGGACGAGCGTCGAAGGCCTGTTGCATGCCCTCTTCGCCGTCGGCGGCGGACAGCACCCGGTAGCCGTGCAGCTTGAAGTTCATTACCAGGCCCTCGCGCAGGGGGCGATCGTCCTCGATGACCAGGATGGTCTCCTGCTTCTGCTGGCCGCTTTTTCGGCGTGCCGGTGTCATGCCTCCGTGCTCCCGGCCTTGGCTGCGGGCAGCAGGACGGTGAAACGGCTGCCCCGTCCCGGTTCGGACTCGACCTGCACATCGCCACCGTGCGCCTTGACCAGGTGGCGGACGATGGCCAGCCCCAGGCCGGCTCCCGACGACTTGCTCGCCAGCTGCGTGGAAACGCGGTAGAAGGGTTCGAAGATGCGCCGCAGTTCGCGGGGAGGAATCCCCAGCCCGTTGTCGGCGACGATAATGGCCACCTGGCGCCGACGATCCTCGATGGAGACGTCGATCTTCTTCTCCTGGCCGCTGTAGCGATAGGCATTGATGAGCAGGTTCAGAACAATGGTACCCAGTGCCTCGACGTCGTGGGCAACGGGCGTCTGGCTGTCCACCCGCAGCGCCAGGGCGACTTCACCCGGGGCCAGCATGCCCAGGAAACGCCTTACCGCCTCTTCCACCGTCGGACCCGGTGCCTGCGATCGCAGGCGCAGGTTGGCTCGATCCTTGGCCGCTGCCCGCCAGGTGAGCAGGCGGTCAATCATGGAATCGAGCCATTGGGTCTGGCGGACGATGGTATCCAGGCACTCCTGGGCTCGCTGCGGATCGTCGTGCAACTGACCGCCCTGCAGCGTCTGGGCGTACATGCGTATTGCCGCCAGCGGGGTGCGCAGGTCATGCGAGACGTTGGCCAGCAGGTCGGCCTGCAGCCTGGCGGTGCGTGCTCGCTTGCCCAGCAGTACCGTCGCCGCCACCACGCTGCCCAGGGCGGTAACCGTGAAACTTACGATCAGCACTCCCACCACGATGGGATTGGACTCCTGGCCCAGGGCCAGGGTGACGATGCCCACGGCGCTGGACAGCAACACCGGCACCAGCACCCCCACCGACAGGGTCACGATGATACCTGTCAGGCTCAGGCGCTTTCCCCAGCGCGTTACCCGGGCCATGGTGGGCGAGTCCATCAGGATGAGTATGCCCCCGAGAGCCCGTCCGGGCAACCGGCAAGTCGCTCAGTGGGCGGCGCCCCCGGCCACCAGGCAGGCCGGGGAGCGGATCTCTTCCCTGGAAGCTGCCTGCTGGCGGTTGTGTCGCTGCCAGTGCTTGACCTGGCGGCGGGCGTAGAGATTGAGCAGGGCCATGCGCAGCCTGCCGCGCAGGGCCATGCCCAGGATGCGCCCCGGGGAGTAGACCCGGGCCATGCCCTGCACGGTTTCCGCCGCCAACCGTGCGGCCGACATTCGCGTCGGCCGGAACACCGCGTGGTGGGCATCGTACAACGACCAGTCACGGCTGAGCAGTCGGCCCGATTGCTGCATTTGCGAAAACAAGGGCGTGCCCGGCAGCGGGGTGAGCACGGCGAACTGCACTGTGTCGATGCCCTCGGAAATGGCGAAGCGGCTGGTAGCGCGGATGGTCTCCACGCTGTCGCTGTCGGAGCCGAACATGAACATGCCGTGTACCTGGATACCGTGCTGGTGGAAGCGCTCGATGGCCAGGCGGATGTCGGCGACGGTCTGGTGCTTGTGGTATTGTTCCAGCGAGTGGGCGTCGATGGACTCCAGGCCGACGAAAACCCGGTAGCAACCCGCCCGTTGCAGCAGTTGCAGCAACTCCTGGTCGCGGGCCGCCCGGACGGAGACCTGCGTCATCCAGGGAGGGAGGAAGACGTCGTGCCGGAGCAGGTGATCGAGCAGGGACTTGGTGCGGGACGGTGAGGCGCAGAAGTTGTCATCGTAGAAAAACACCGTGTTGCCGCGGCCCCGGCGCCGCTCCAGTTCCTCGGCCACGTGCTCGTTGCTGGCGTAGCGCAAGCGGTGGCCGAACAGGGGCGTTACCGAACAGAAGTTGCAGTGGTGCGGACAGCCCCGCGACGTCTGCACGGGGATGATGCCCAGGTCGAAGTCATGGCGCCGCCGTTTGCCGGCCAGCAGGGAGAAGTCGGGGATGGGGACCCGGTCCATGTCTACCGGCCCGGGCGGCAGGTCGCTGTGTACCACCGTGCCGTCGCGCCGGCGGCTCAGGCCGGGGACGTCGGCGGCATCTCGTTTGCCCTCGAGCATGTCCAGGAAGAGGCCGAAGCTGTCTTCGGCCTCACCGCGCAGCACCCAGTCGGCGTGCTCGAGTGCTTCTGCGGGCAGGAAGGTGGCGTGGGGGCCGCCCATGACCACCGGCAGTCCGGCGGCCCGTGCCCGGTCGGCCAGGCGGTAGGCCCGTGGCGCGGTGGAAGTAATGGTGGATATCCCCAGCAGATCGGCTTCCGCCAGGAGTGCTGGCTCCAGAGGAGTCTGTTCCTCGATGACCACCTTGACATTGATGCCGCGCCGAGCGGCCAGGGTGCCCAGGATGGGTAACCCCAGACGCGGCAGGCGTACCAGGGAATAGACGTGCCTGGCCGGGGCCTTGGGTTCCACCAGTAGCAGCTTGCGAATCTTCATGCGTCCTCCGGGAGCGGGTTAGTGGGTTGTTTGCTCTCCCGCTCATGTTCGGAGGGCCATGTCATGATTTGGTCATGAAGTTTCCGGGGCCTTGCTGAAACTCGGACGCCGGTTTCACCGGGCCGCTCTTGAAAAGGACGAAAGCGTGTCTACTATTTGTAAGCTGAAGCGGTCGCCGGGGCCGGTGCCCGGCGCTGTCGACAGGGGAAGCAGACGATGCTGGAAGAATCCACCGCCAAGAAGCTTTCACCCGCGGCCGCCCGGCGGCTGCGGCGGGAGATGAAGACGGTGCGGGTGATGATTGGCATGTACTGTCATGATTGCCACGGCAGCCGGCGCGGCCGGCTGTGCGCCGACTGCCAGCAGTTGTGGGAGTATGCCCGGCGACGCGTGGCCCACTGTCGCTTCCGCGACGACAAGCCCACCTGCGCCAAGTGTCCCATCCATTGTTACCGGCCGGACCGGCGCGAGCGCATCCGCCAGGTCATGCGCCACGCCGGCCCGCGCATGATCTGGCGGCACCCCCTGCTGGCCATCTACCACCTGCTCGACGGCCGGAGAAAGCCGCCGGCGTCGACGCCCCCTACTCGCTCTTGAACTCGAAGGGGTAGTTCACCTCCACGGGACCACCCTGGGGCCTGGGGAAAACAAATCCCCGCACCGCCGCGAGCACGCAGGCGTCGAGGCCAGTGTTGCCGGTGGTGGATGACTTGACGCGGGCGCGGAGCACCTTGCCATTCGTGTCTATCAGGAAGTTGACCTTGACGGTGCCCGCCAGCTTGGGGTTTTTCACCAGTTCCTTTTCGTAGCAGAAGCGCAGGCGGGCGTTGTTCCGGCGGATGACCTTTTGGACGTCTCCCCGGGAGAGCCTGCCGCGGGGCGTTCCCCGGGTGTTTGGAAGCTTGCTGCCGATAACGTTGCCGGCGGCTGTCCCCTGCTGGTCGTCGACCCTTGCCAGCGCGGCCGGCGGTGGTGGTGGCGGCGGTTGCGGGGCTTGCTGCTTCTGCAGTTCGTTGCACCAGCCGGCCAGCGCTTCTTTCATGGCCGCGGCGGCGGTGCGGGTGGCCGGTGACTGCAGCGCACAGGCGAGCGGCTCGTCGAGTTCTTGTACCAGCTGGGCTGCCAGTTCCTTCCTGTGAGCGGGATCGGCCATGGCCAGGGCCGCCAGGCCCCGGCGCATGGTGCCGGTGGCACGGCGCAGGCAACGGCTCTCCGGCAGGCGGGCGGCGGCCAGGCCCGGTGATTCCCAGGCGGGCGTGCCCGCCGGTGCCGCGGCGAAGACCGGGGCCGGGGAGCCCTGCACCTCCACCAGCAACTCGCCCGACAGGACCCGTCCCTTGATCTGCGAGCGGGCCCGCAAGCGGCCGAGCCTGCCCAGCACCTTTACCAGCGGCCCCGCCGTGGCCGGCAGGTTGCGCGCCAGCAGGTCGAGGCGCATCTCCATCTCCCCGAGAATGTCGGCCGCTGCGGGCGCGGGGGGAGATTGCAGCACCTTTTTCGGATCACTGCCCAGGCTTACCCGCAGCAACTGGGAATCCCGGCCGGGCTCGATGGCGATGCTGGCTTGCCGCAGCCGGGGTTGCAGGAAACGTTTCATGGCGGAGGTGTCGGCCTCCCGGGGAAAGTCGATGGCGGTGGTGAAGTGCAGCGGGTAGCCGCCGGACAGATCCACTCCCTCTATGACCAGCGCCAGGGAACGCGGCAACTGGCCCAGTACCTTTGCGGGAACGAGCCCGGCCATGGTCTTGGCCAGCCCGAAGGGTGCCCGGGTCATGAAGTGCAGGTAGCAAAACCACCCGCATTCCTGGAACGAGCGCATGAACTGATCCAGTTTCTTTATCCCGGTAAAGTCCTCTGGAACCTGGGCCTGGCCCAGCGCGGCGTTGCCGTCGAAACGCCACCAGGCGGTGAGCAGGTAATCGCCCGGTACCGGTACCTGTGGTTGCGCCGCGGCCTGGCGACCGGCTGCCAACACCCGTGCCCCCTGCTCGGTGAGGCTGGCCACCAGCGCCAGCCGCAATCCGGCATCGACGTCGAGGGCCAGGGTGAGGTCGTCGATCTCGGCGCCGATGGGGATGAGCAGCAACGACGAGAGCGACACCTCGGAAAGACCCTGGGCCAGCAGGGCCGCCCGGTAGGAAGCATCGACGGCGGCCAGGGCCTGGAACACGGCACCGGCGCCGACCTGGGCGGCCAACTGGCCGAGCAGCCAGGGGCGGAAGTGGACGAGGGCCAGGTCGTTGCCCGCCAACGCCCGCAGCAGCGCCGGGGTGAGCGGGGCCTGGAAACCGGGCGGGGATTCGGCCAGCAGGCTGCGCCAGGCTGCCAGGCGGGATTTCCGGTCGGGGTAGGGAAGGTGATCGCCGCTGAGAAACTCCAGGCGCACCACCGGCCTGGGGGCCTTGCCTGTGGGAGGTATCACCGCCACGAAGCCGGAGGAGGCGTCCAGGGGATAGATGGGGAATTGCCCCTCACCGCCGGCGGCCTCGAGCCCCAGGGCGTTGAACAGCTTGTCCAGGGAGGCCACCAGCGCCGCCGGGTCCGTGGCCGGCAGCAGCAGCCGGTGGCGAATGCCGGGTATGCCGGTACGCGCGAACAGTTCGAAGGACGGCACCGGCAGGCGGGCGGCGGAGACGGCCTCGTTGCTTTGCGGTTCGAACAGGCCGGCCACCAGGGGACGCTGTTCGTCGATCCCGGACAACTCCATCTTCGGCACCGCGGCATCGGTGTAATACCCCAGGAACGCCCGCGTGAATCCATCCGCCTCGATGAAGCGATCGAATTTCGGGCTGATGCCGGTGAAGAGGGGAGCCAGGGTCTTGCTGGCCGCCCGCCAGCGTTGCGGGTGTACGATCACCACCAGCGCGGCCC
>QMME01000265.1 GCA_003647095.1 Deltaproteobacteria bacterium | reverse complement strand
CGGCGTCGTTGGTGTGTACCGTGGAAAAGACCAGGTGGCCGGTAAGCGAGGCCTGGATGGCGATCTCGGCGGTTTCCACATCGCGAATTTCGCCCACCATGATGACGTCGGGATCCTGGCGCAGGAAGGAGCGCAACACGTTGGCGAAGGTGAGCTCGATTTTCTCGTTGACGTGGATCTGGCCGATACCGGGTAGCTGGTACTCGACGGGATCCTCCACGGTGAGGATGTTGATCTCCGGGGTGTTGATCTTGGTGAGCGCCGCATACAGGGTGGTGGTCTTGCCGGACCCGGTGGGACCGGTTACCAGGATGATGCCGTGGCTGCGCTGGATGAGCTGGCTCATGGTGCGCAGGGTACCCTCGGCCATGCCCAGGTCGCTGAGATCGAGCAACACCGAGCTGCGGTCGAGCAAGCGCATGACCACCCGCTCACCGTGGATGGTGGGAACGGTACTCAGGCGGATATCGATATCCTTGCCGGCGATCTTGATGCGGATGCGCCCGTCCTGGGGCAGGCGCTTCTCGGCGATGTTCAACCCCCCCATGATCTTCACTCGCGAGGTGATGCTGGATTGGAAACGCTTGGGAGTGCGCAGGATTTCATAGAGAATGCCGTCACGGCGGAAGCGCACGGAGATCTCCCGCTCCATGGGTTCGATGTGGATGTCGCTGCAGCGCTCCTTGACTGCCTGGTAGAGCAAGGAGTTGACCAGGCGGATGATAGGAGCTTCGTCGGAGGTATCGAGCAGGTCCTCAGGCTCTTCCAGTTCCTGGGCCAGGCTGTCGAGATCGGCACCTTCCAGGTCGTCCACCAGGGCCTCGGCCTCGCCGGCGGCGCGGTCGTAGAGGCGGTTGATACCATCGATGATTGACTGGGCCTCGGCCAGCACCGGTCGTACCGGTCGTCCCAGCAGCGCTCGCACATCGTCGAGCACGAAGGTATTGAGGGGATCGGCCACCGCCACCATGAGCTCGTCACCGTTGTCTCCGAGTGGCAATACCAGTTGTTGCTTGGCGAAGTTGATGGGCAGGCGGCGAACCAGGTCTGTATCCACCGTGTTGGTATCTATTTCTTCCACCACCGGAATATCCAGCTGGGCTCCCAGCGCATGGGTGACATCCTTGCTGTCGACGGCTTTCATGGCCACCAGGATCTCTCCGATACGTCCCCCGCGCTCCTGTTGTGTCTGCAATGCCTCGGCGAGCCTGTCAGGTTCCAGCCCTGCCAGCTCGATCAAGATCTCTCCCAGCTTACGGTTGTCGGCCATGGACTGGCTACTCCCTCATTCCACTTCCAACCGCTGCGGTTCGTCGACGCCCGCTGACGAGTCGGTGTCGGCCGGTTCACTTGCTTCACTGGTCGGCTGGTCGCTTGTTGGCTGAATGTCGGTGGCCTTGACGTCAGCAGCGGTTCTCTTCTCCTCTTCGGTCTGCGAAGCCTGATGGGACGGCTGGTCGGGGGTTATCAACAACTGTCCCTCGATGCCAGGCCCGCCGTTTTCAATCTTCCGCAACTCCCGGCGCATGGTCAGGTGGATGTCTGCCAGCGGCCCGTGGCGTTTGCGGAAGTCGATGAACGACTTGTACTTGGGGCCACGCCCGTAGAAGCGTTCGACGAACTCCTTGCGCTCGCGCATCTTGCGTTCGAAGATGGCCCGGAAATCGCTGGGCCCCTCGATGACGTAGGGAGTGAGGAACAGCAGCAGGTTGGTCTTGGTCTTCTGCTCCCGGCGCGAACGGAAGAACCAGCCCAGCACGGGGATGTCGCCCAGCAGGGGAATCTTGGTCTCACCGATGTCGATCTTCTCGCGAATGAGGCCGCCGATAACCGCCGTCTGTTGGTCCTGGATCGCGATCACCGTCTTGGCCGAGCGCTTGGTGGTGGTCGGCCCGAGAGGGTTGGAGGTGTCCTTGACCTCGCTCAATTCCTCCTCCAGTTCCAAGCGGATGACGTCGCCCTCGTTGATCTGGGGCTTGATCTTGAGCGTCAAGCCCACTTCCTGGCGGTTGATGGCCCCCATGCCCATGCCCAGCAGCCCGCCCAGTCCGCCGTAGCCACCATAACCGCCGTAGCCACTGCTGTAACCGGTGGTGCCCGCGGTTGTTCCCGTGGCGGAAGATGCCAGGGAGGCCAGGCCGGCCAACGAGCCCATGCCACCGTATCCTCCGTAGCCGGCCGGAATGGGAATGTTCTCGCCCACCTTGATCTCTGCTTCCTCGTTGTCCGAGGTGAGGATGTGGGGAGTGCTGAGCACGTTGACGTTGGAGTCCGTTTGCAGTGCCTGCAGCATCACCCCGAAAGAGGGCAGGGAGATGCCGGCCAGGATGCTGTCGCTGGCTCCCAGTTCTGGTCCGCGGATGCCGGCCAGGAAGCCCAGCAGGGAGATGTTGGGGGCCAGGGAATTGAAGTTCGAGCCCTGGGCCTTGAACTGGGTGCCGAAGAACAGCGGTATGGTCTCACCACCGATCTTGGTGCCGGCGCCGGCGTGCAGTGCCAGGCCGGTGTCCTTGGAGGTATCGAGGTTGACCTCCATGATGACGGCCTCGATGAATACCTGCCGCCGGGGGATATCGAGCTGCTTGATCACCTTGTACAGGCTCTTGAAGTCGTTCTGGTTGGCCACGATTACCAGCGAGTTGGTGGCCTTGTCGGCGGTTACCTTGACCTCGCCCTGGAACAGCTCTGCGGCCTTGGCGGGGCCCTTGTGGATGGACTTGCCCCGGGAGGAACTGCGGCGTCCGGCCGAAGAGCGTGGCCCGGTGCCCTGGGCCAGCGAGGTCAGGGTGTTGGCCAGCTCCTCGGAATCGGCGTGCTTGAGGTAGACTACCTGTATCTGGCCCTCGCCGGGAATGGGAACGTCGAGTTGCTTGATGAGTTCGGAAATCCTCTCAAAGGAGCGGGCCGGGGCCACCAGGATGAGCTTGTTGGTACGCTCGTCGGCGATGACCTTGGAAAGGGTGGCCACTTCTTCCTCGTTGCCGGCGCTGCCGCCGGCCATGGGCTTCTGGCCCGGGCGTACCGGTCTGACCCGGGAGGTGGTCTTGCGGCCGCTGCTTTTGCCTTTCTGGCCGAAGATCTCTTCCAGGGTCTGGGCCAGTTCCTCGGCGGTGGCGTATTCCACCTGCACCACGCGGATCTCCTCCTGGCCCAGGGGAGTGTCGAGCTGCTCGAGGATGGTCAGCAGGCGATGCATGTTGTTGCCGGTGTCCGAGATGATCAGGGTGTTGGTGGGAGCGTAGGGGTAGCTGTCGCCGTCCTTGGTGGTGAGCTGCTTGATGGTGCCGTTGACGGTGTTGGCGTCGACGTACTTCAGCTGCACCACCCGGGTTATCATCTGGTCCAGGGCGGGGATGTCGACTTCCTCGCCGATGTAGGTGGGAATGGTATCCTTGGAAGCCTCGCGCTTCATTTGGATCTTGTAGAAGTTACCCACCTTGACCACGGTCATGTTATTGACGTTCAGCGCTGCCAGGAAGGCCCGGTAGGCTTCCTCGGCGGTGACCTTGGTGTTGGAAAGGATGGTGATCTTGCCGCCGCGGATATTGTCGCCGATGATGAAGTTCTTGCATGTCTGCTTGCTGATCCACTGTACGATCTCCTGCACCTCGGCCTCGTTGAAGTTCATCATTACCTTTACCCACGCGGGCAAGGGACGACAGGGTCTTTCCTTGGTGGAGATGCTGGAGCTACCCGAGGAGCCGGAGGACTTGTCAACCGCGGCCTTGCCGGGGTTGGAAGACTTTCCGGACGTCGGCTGAGCCGGCTTCAGTTTCCGGGTGGGGCCGGGCGGCGGTTGGTTCTGCAGTTGCCTGGAGCGGGGCTGCAGCGGCTTATGCAGGCGGCCCCCGGACTGACCTGCTCTTTTCAGGCCGGGTTTCATGGGCCTGATGCGGCTGCCCGGACCCGCGGTGCGCAAACGGGGGCCGGTTTTTATCTTCTTCAGCTGGGTGACACCCGGCCGGGGTGGGCGGGCCTGCTTCGCTGCCTGGGCTAGCCGTTGCTGCTCCTCGGCCGGCCGGGCCGGGGAACCTGCCAGCAACGACACCCCGGCAAGCGTCAGCGCCAGCCTGCGCGTACCTGCTCCGGCCCGCTCGGTCCATCCCCAAAATCCTCTTTTGCAACCTTTTGCCATTGTCGACTCCAGCTCGAGTTGGTTCCCTGTGCACCTTCTATCGGCTCGCCGTTACGGGCGGTTCAATCGATCGAGTAGTTCAGCTTCTTGTGTTGGCCGCGCCTGGTCAGTTCGATCTCCACCTGGCGGGCGTTCTTCAGCTTCTGGTATATTTCCAGCGCCTTGTCGGGGCTGTTGATGATGAATCCGTTGATCTTGTGAATGATGTCACCGTTCTGGATTCCCAGCTTGGAGTAGAGCGATCCCGGGCGGATGGCGAACAGCTTGAACCCGTTGGCCTGGCCGTTTTTGAAAGAGGGGACAATACGCGCCTGCATGGCGATATTGTTCAAATTGGAAAGGGCGTTTTCGATCTCGCCCCGCTCGATGGACCAGGAGTTGGGGCCCGTCTTCTTGATGCCCTTGCCCAGCGAACTGGAAGCGCTGCGGCCGGGACGCGGAGACTTCCTGATGCCGGGATGCTTGGGAGACGCCTTCTCCTGCAGTTCCAGGTACTCGAGACTGCCGCCTCGCCTGATCACCACCCGCCGTGAGAGTACGGCCACCACCTTGGCCTCGTCCAGGAGGTCGTCGCCGATGCGGTAGATGCCGGTCTCGGAGGCGGTCAGGTCTGTTATCATGGCCATGGACCAACGGGGATCGGAGGCGACCACGGTGCCGACCAGCGAGGCACGGATGTCGGAAGGCTGTCCCTGGTCACCGAGTTGTCCCGGGTCTTCGACCTGTTCCTCGATGTCCTGGACGGGTTCCTGCGGTTGGGCCAGGGCGGAGTTGAACAGGTTGCGTTCCACAACCACCTGGTTGTCCTCCTGTTCCAGGTTGGTCGCCGGTCTCCTGGCGGGGGAGGACTTGGCGGGAACCGTTGGCAGGGGCCGGAGCTTGTGGGCGATTACCGCGTTGACAGTGCCCGCCAGCAGCCAGGCTCCCAGGAGAAGAAAGAGCAGATTGAGCAACCAGAAGTAGTTCTTGATGTAGTCTTTCATCCTACCTCTCCACCATCACGGCGATGGCCGGTTTAGAACAATGCATGGCGCGTGCCAAAAACAATTAAAGCCGAGCATTTCGTAATGCCGTTATCACCCTGGAAGAAAAGGCGTTTTTTGCTGTTTCGAGAAGCGGTTGGATGTTTTGGAAGCAGTGCCGGGACAAATTGACAATCGGTCCGGAGGCCAGGACGATTGCTTGACATTTTGTCAGGCGCGGCGGTCCTGTATCAGGCAAGTTCCCTGGCCAGGATGTCACCCAGCAGGCCGATGGCCCGTTCGATGGTGGGCTCGTCTACCACGGTGAAGTTCAAGCGCAGGGTATGGCGGCCGCCGCCCGGACGGGCGTAGAAGAACTGGCCGGGAACGAAGGCGACGTGCTCCTTCACCGCCTGGTGATAGACGGCTTCCATGTCGCTTCCCGGCGGACCTTCCACCCAGATGAACATGCCGCCGGCGGGTTCTGCCCAGTGCAGGCAGTCGGGAAAGCGTTTGCGCATGGCAGCCAGCATGGCCTGCTGGCGCGGCCGGTAAAGGGCGATGATCTTCGGTAGCTGGGCCTGCAGGTGTCCGCCGGCCAGGTACTCGGCGGCCAGTGCCTGGTTGAAGGTGCTGGTGTGCAGGTCGACGCCCTGCTTGGCCATTACCAGCCACTTTTGAATCACCTCGGGGGCGGTGCAGAAGCCAACTCGCAGGCCCGGTGCCAGTACCTTGGAGAAGGTGCCGGCATAGACAACAAGCTCCGGGGCCAGGGAGCAGATGGGTGGCAATGGCTCTCCGCTGAAACGCAGCGCCGAGTAAGGGTCGTCTTCCACGAGCAGGGTATTGTATTTTTTCAACAGCTCGGCCACCTGGTGGCGCCGTTGCAGGGTCAAGGTCCTGCCCGTGGGATT
>QMME01000264.1 GCA_003647095.1 Deltaproteobacteria bacterium | reverse complement strand
CATCTGATTCCGGGGCGCCGGCCTGCTTAACGCCTCGCTGCCCTCCGCTGCTCGGCAAGCTCGCAGCTCCGGACAGCTTCGCCTGCGCGGCCGGCGCGGCATCTGATTCCGGGGCGCCGGCCTGCTTAACGCCTCGCTGCCCTCCGCTGCTCGGCAAGCTCGCAGCTCCGGACAGCTTCGCCTGCGCGGCCGGCGCGGCAATTGCTTCCGTGGCGCCGGCCCTGCCGGCCGGTGCTCGTGAACCCGCCCTTGCCCCGGCCACGGTGGTGGTCTAGATTACCGGGGCCGGAAAGGAGGCCGCGATGAGATCGTCCGTCCTGGTGTGCTTGCTGACCGTGGTGTGGGGATTTTCCGCCAGCGCCGGGTCCGGGAAGGGAGACAGCATGACTATCGGTGAGAAGACCGTCATGGGGGTCATCGGCCAGATGCACGCCAGGTTCGGCGCCGCCGAAAAGGATCGCTACCAGGTCGGGGTGCGCCAGGCGGCCCGCCTGTGGCGCAGCGGCGACGGCAGCGAGGAAGACTTCGTACGCTTCTGCCTGGAAAACTTCGCCCCCGGCAAGCAGGCGCTGTCATTGCTCGGGCGCCTGGAATGGATCACGGAGCAGCTGGCCGGTCACTTCAACCAGATGACACTGGCCCTGCGCCGCCAACTCGACGAGGACCGTGGCCCGCTGCTGCCGGTGGATCAACTGCTGGCCGGCTACGATCCCGCCGCCCACCTGACCGAGGACTTCTTCGCCAACAAGCTGGCCTTCGTGGTGCTGCTCAACTTCCCGGCGGCCGACCTGGAGCGGATGCTGCGGGAAGGAAAGGACTGGAGCCGGCAGCGCTGGGCCGAGGTGCGCCTGGCCCAGCAGTTTCTGCACCGGGTGCCGGCCGAGGTGCGCCAGGAGATGAACCGGGTGGTCACCGCCGCCGGGGCCTACATCGACGGCTACAACATCCGCCTGGACCGGGTGGTGGATGCGGGCGGCAAGCCGCTGTTCCGCAAGGGCCTGCGGCTGATCAGCCACTGGGGGCTGCGCGATGAGCTGCGTGCCCTTTACGCCCGGCCCGACGGCCTGTCCCGCCAGCGCCTCATCCAGACCATAATGGAGCGCATCATCGAGCAGCAGATCCCGCGGGTGGTCATCGACAACCCCACCGTCGCCTGGGAGCCGGTCAAGAACCTGGTCGACGGCAAGCCGGCCGAGCGCGAGCCCGACACCCGCTACCGCATCCTGCTCGATATCAGCCGGGTGATGCGACGGCTGGACCCTTACTACCCGGACGCGCCCACGCCCATCGACCGGGCCTTCCGGCTGGAACGCGAGATGCCCGAGCAGCGGGTGGTGGAGCTGTTGGAGCGGGTGCTGCAGGCACCGGTGGGCAAGGAAGTGGCGGCCTTGATTTCCAAGCGGCTGGGTCGTCCCCTGGAGCCGTTCGATATCTGGTACGACGGCTTCAAGTCCCGTTCCGGGGTGGACGAGCGAGCCCTGGACAAGCTGGTGGCCGAGCGCTATCCCACTCTGGAGGCCTTCCAGCAGGCCCTGCCCGGCATACTGCGCGGCCTGGGCTTCGAGGAGAAGACGGCCGCCTTCCTGGCCGAACACATCGAGGTGGACCCGGCCCGCGGCGCCGGCCACGCCTGGGGGCCGCAGATGCGCGGCGGCCGTGCCCACCTGCGCACCCGGGTTCCCGCCGGGGGCATGGACTACAAGGGCTTCAACATCGCCATGCACGAGATGGGACATACCGTGGAGCAGGTGTTTTCCCTCTACCGGGTGGATCACACCCTCATGCAGGGTGTACCCAACAACGCCTTCACCGAGGGTTTCGCCTTTGTCTTCCAGGCTCGTGACCTGCAGGTGCTGGGAGTCGAGCAAGGGGACGCCCGGCGCTGGGCCTGGCGCACCCTGGATACCTTCTGGTCCACGCGCGAGATCGCCGGGGTGGCCCTGGTGGACCTGGGTGTCTGGCACTGGCTGCTCGAGCACCCCCGGGCCACGCCGGCCGAGTTGCGCCAGGCCACCATGGCCGTGGCCCGCCGGGTGTGGAACCGGCATTTCGCACCTTTCCTGGGCGTGAACGACAGCCCCCTGCTGGCCATCTATTCCCACATGTTGGCCTATCCGTTGTACCTGTCGCACTACCCGGTGGGCTTCATAGTGGAGTACCAGCTCGAAGACTACTTCAACCAGCATCCCCTGGCCGGGGAGATGGAGCGCATGTGCCGCCAGGGCCGGCTGCTGCCGGACCTGTGGATGCAGCAGGCGGTGGGCAAGCCGGTGTCGGCCGAGCCCCTGGTGGATGGTGCGGCCCGGGCGTTGCGCGAGCTGAAATAGCTTGATCCGCCGGAAAACCGCCTGCCTAGAAGCGCAGCAGCAGTCCTACCGAGGAAGGGGAGAGCGTGAAGGAGAAGCCTTCGTCGCGGTGGCGCTTCTGCCAGCGCAGCTTGAAGTCTTCCGGTCCCGGAGCGCTGCTCAACAGTACGATGCCGGTAATCAGGACCGCTCCCACGGCCACGTTGGAGACGATGAACACCTCCAGGTTGGGATGTCCCGAAAAGGGGATGCCGGCTCCCCAGTGCAGGGTGGCCTCGACGGCCGGCGCCAGCAGGGCCAGGCCCAGGCAACTCCAGCCGGCCACCTGGTGGGTCCGGCGGGAACGCTCCATTTCCTGCCAGTCGCCGATGGTCACCTCGTACCGCTGGGCGGTGGGCAGGTCCTCGGCCCGCAGTCCGGCCGCCAGCCACTGTTCCATGCTGGGGGGGTGGTAGCTGGTCTGCTGGAGTTGCTCGAGAAGCTTCTCGGTCTGGTCGCGACCCCGGGCCGGGGGGGCGGCAACCAGCATGATCAACGCCAGTTCCAGGCTCGTGACCAGGTATTGCCGAAAGCTCACTGACTCACCTCCGTTCGTCTTGCCGCCAGCGGTGCGACGATAATAACCCCGCCGAAGTTTTCTTGCAATTTCCAGTGTGTTGTACGGGGTTGAAAAATCTCTCCGCAGGTCGTAATATCGCCCACCTTGGCGTATCCCGGTTAATATGTATTCTTTCAAGGAGAACGAACATGTGCAAGATGCCGTCGATGGCAGGGGCTGCTTTGGCCCTGGTACTGGTTGCGGGGATGGGTTCCGGATGCGGTGGTGGCGATGAGGAGAAGTGTACCCGGCAGAGTTGCTCCGGGCACGGCAGTTGCGATGACAGCAGCGGCCAGGTGGTGTGCACCTGCGAGCAGGGCTACGGGGGCGGCGACTGCTCGAGTTGCGCCAGCGGCTACCAGGACAACGACTCGAACGGCACCTGCCGTCCCGACTGTGCCAGCGCCGGGCTGGAGTGCGGTGCCCACGGCCAGTGCGACGATTCCGGTGGCCTGGCCGAGTGCACTTGCCAGGAGGCCTATTCCGGAGACGAATGCCAGGCCTGTGCCGACGGCTACCAGGACTACGACCGGGACGGCACCTGCCTGCCGCGCTGCGAGAACTCCGGCCTGGATTGCCACCACGGCCGTTGCGAGGACGCCGGTGGCGAGGCTCAGTGCCTGTGCGACGAGGGCTATGCCGGCGCCGAGTGCGATGGCTGCGCCAGCGGTTACCAGGATAACGATGACAACGGCACCTGCCTGCCCAGTTGCGACAACTCCGGGCTGGTGTGTGGCCCACGCGGCCGGTGCGACGACAGCGGCGGCGAGGCCGAGTGCATCTGCGACACCGGCTACGCCGGTACTGAGTGCGGGACCTGTGCCCAGGGCTACCAGGACAACGATAACAACGGCACCTGCCTGGAAGACTGCCTGACGGCAGACGTCAACTGTAACGGACACGGCGCCTGCGACGACAGCTCCGGCCAGGCCGTCTGCGCCTGCCAGCTGGCTTACACCGGCCCCGAGTGCACCCAGTGCAACACCGGCTACCAGGACAACGACGGCGACGAAATCTGTCTCAAGGATTGCCACAACGCCCGGCTCGACTGTTCCATCTACGGCCACTGCGAGGACATCACCGGTGAGGCCATATGCGTCTGCGATGTTGGCTACGCCGGCGATCTGTGCGATCGCTGTGCCTCGGGCTACCAGGACAACGACGGCAACGGCACCTGCCGGGAGGACTGCAGCACCGCCGACCTGGGCTGCCTGCACGGCCAGTGCCAGGATAGCAGCGGCGCCGCCCAGTGCGTCTGTGAAACCGGCTATGCAGGTGACACCTGCGGCGAGTGCGCCCCCGGCTACCAGGACAACGACGACGACGATGTTTGCGAGATAGGTTGCGCCCTGTGGAACGGCGACTGCGGCCTCTACGGCACCTGCGATGACACCGACGGGACACCGCACTGCGCCTGCTACCCGGGCTACACCGGCAGCGACTGCCGGCAGTGCGATGACGGCTACCAGGACAACGATGGCAACGGCACCTGCCACGAGGACTGTGCGACGGCGGCCCCCGACTGCGTACACGGCTCTTGTTCCGACGTCTCCGGCGAGGCCCTGTGCGTCTGCGAGGACACCTGGGACGGCGATCTCTGCGACGCCTGCGCCGCCGGCTACCAGGACAACGACGGCAACGAAACCTGCGAGCCCAACTGCGCCTCGGCCGGTCTCACCTGCGCCGGCCACGGTCATTGCGACGACTCTGGCGGCACCGCCCTGTGCGTCTGCGACGAGGGCTACACGGGAGCCGATTGCTCCACCTGCGACGACGGCTACCAGGACAGCAACTCTGACGGCGTCTGCCGTCCCGACTGCGCCACCCTGGGCTATGACGTCACCTGCGCGGAAGGCGGGCACGGTTACTGCGACTACTCGGCCAACGGGGAGGCCGTGTGCATCTGCGACAACGGCTGGTCCGATGACGGCCAGGGACATTGCTCGAGCGCCACCGGTTTCGACTGTAGCGCGCCCCTGCCGTTGCCGGTGGCCAATGCCGTCTACGAAAACACCACCGTGGGTGCCGGCGACGATTACGACCCCGGTTGCACCAGCTACAGCAACGCCGAGGACGTGGTCTACGTCATCGACGTGGCCGTGGCCGCGCACGTGAAGTTCACCAGCGAGGGTTTCGATACCGTCATGTACCTGCGCAGCAGTTGCGACGACGCCCAGACGGAACTCGCTTGTGACGACGATTCCGGACCCGGCCGCGGATCCATGCTCGAGTGGGATTTCCAGCCGGGCACCTATTACCTGTTCGTGGATGGGTACGGACAGTACAACGGCAACTACACCCTGACGGTGGAGGTGTCCTGCGCTGCCGGCCAGGTGTGGGATCCCGGTAGCAACCAGTGCGTGGATGACCCCTGCGATCCCAACCCCTGCGAGGTCGAGCACCAGACCGTCTGCGAGGTGCAGCTGCCGGGTTACGTCTGCCACTGCGATCCCGGCTACATCGACGATCCCAACAACCCCGGCACCTGCATCCCCGATCCCAACCCCCATGGCGAGAGCTGCGCCGACGCCATGCCCCTGGAGGTGCTGGAAAGCGGCAGCGTGACCGGCACCACCGGGGACGCCGCCGACGACGGCGCCGGCACCTGCGGCGGCAACGGCCCGGACCGGGTCTACACCTTCACCCTGAACGAGCAGATGCGGGCCGAGTTCGCCATGGGAGGCTACGACACCGTGCTGCACCTGCGCACGGTGTGCGACGACCAGGGCAGCCAGGTAAGCTGCGACGACGACGGCGGAGCGGGCACCAACTCGCTGCTGGGGCCGCTGGTACTCGATCCGGGCACCTATTACCTGTGGGCCGACAGCTACTCCGGCGGCGGCGACTACACCCTGGACTACGGCTTCCGTGTCAACCCCTGTGCCGACGACGAGGCCGTCTGCCCGGGCACGCCGGTTTGCGAGCCCAGCAGCGACTGGTCGAGCTTCCAGTGCGTCTGCCCGGAGGGAACCTTGCCCTACGGCAACGACTGCATCGACGATCCCTGCGATCCCAACCCCTGCCAGGAGCCCAACCGGAACGTCTGCACCCCCGACCTGCCCGGTGCCTACCTGTGCGACTGCAATCCCGGCTACATCGACGATCCCAACAACCCCGGCACCTGCAT
>QMME01000263.1 GCA_003647095.1 Deltaproteobacteria bacterium | reverse complement strand
TCCGGGCTCTACGACAAGCTGGCCGAGCGCGGCCTGGCGGGCAGTCGTTTCCTGGTGGCCTTCCGCCGCGCCGAGATGGCCGAACGACTGGACCAGCAGGAAAGGGCCGTGGAGCTGTACCGTCGCTGCGCGGAGCTGAACCCCACCTTCCTGCCCTCGCGACAGAAGCTCATCGACCTGCTGGAATCTCTGGGTCGTCTGCAAGACGCCGCCGCAGAAACGGAGCGGTTCGTCGAGCTGGTGGCAGGCGAGGGATTCGAGGACCTGCAGCTGCAGTACCTGCAACGACTGGCCGAGCTGCATCATCGCCTGCTGCAGTTTTCCCGCTCCGTGGAGCTGCACCGACAGGTCCTGCAACTGGACGAGAACAACCCTCTCAGTCTGCGGCGCCTGCGCGAGCAGGCGCTGGCGACGCTCGACTGGGCCCGGGCGGCGGAGTTGCTTGAACGGGAGCTGGCCGTCATTGCCGGCGCCCCGGAAGCAGACGCCGCGCCGGCCGCGCAGGCGAAGCTGTCCGGAGCTGCGAGCTTGCCGAGCAGCGGAGGGCAGCGAGGCGTTAAGCAGGCCGGCGCCCCGGAAGCAGATGCCGCGCCGGCCGCGCAGGCGAAGCTGTCCGGAGCTGCGAGCTTGCCGAGCAGCGGAGGGCAGCGAGGCGTTAAGCAGGCCGGCGCCCCGGAAGCGGACGCCGCGCCGGCCGCGCCGGCAGGAGCTGCGTGGTTGGCGGCTCGGGGCCGCACTCCCGTGCTCACTTCGCTCCGCGCGGGAGCACACCCCCTCGCCGCCCGCATCATGGGCAATGAGGGGGGAGAACAGGCCGGCGCCCCGGAAGCAGACGCCGCGCCGGCCGCTGACCTGTGGCTGCTGCTGGGAGACATCTACCGCCGGCATCTCGATGACGACCGGCGGGCCCTGCTCGCCTACCGCAATGCCCGGCGGCTGGCACCACGGGATGTGAACGTCACCTGGAAGTGCTGGCAGGCGACCCGGTCCCTGCAGAACAGCGAGGAGATCATCGACATCGGCAAGGAGCTGCTGGCCGGGGAGCTGACCATTGAAAGACGCCTGGAAGTGCACCAGGCACTGGCCCGGGCCTACCAGGTCCTGGAGAAGCCGCGCCAGGCCCTCGAGCAGCTGGAGCAGGTCCTGCGCATTGGCCCGGTGGAGATAACCTACGTGGAGGAGGCAGCCGCCTTGTGCCGCCAGCTGGGCAACTGGCAGCGTTACTGCGTCCTGGCCGGCCAGGCGTTGGAAGCGCGCATCGAGCAGGGGCTGGATCCCGAGGACATCCTCGATGGCTACCTGCGGATGGCGACGGTGTACCACGAGCACCTGCAGGACATCGACCGGGCCGCCGCCTGTATTCGCCGGGCCCTGGACTTCCATCCCCGGGATCGCGAGCTGCTCAGGCGGCTGGGCAACCTCTACGCCAGCAACTTCGATACCCTGGGCCAGGCGGTGGGAGTGTTCCGGGAACTGGCGGGCATGGATCCCACCGACCCCCAGAACTACCGCTACCTGGCCCGGCTGGAAGCGGCCCGCGGGGACATCGATCGCGCCGGCTGCTACTATGCCGGCCTGCGCCTGCTGGTACCCGGCGACGACGAGGCCCGGCGCTACCTCGACAAGGCCGGACCCGCCCGGGTACCGCAGCAAGCGCTGTCCGGGCAGCAGTGGGGGCGGGTGCTGCTGCACCCCGAGGCCGATTGCTTGCTGCAGCGGATCGTCTCCCTGTTGGCCCCCTACCTGGAGCCCGTCTTCCCCTCCGACCCGCAGCTACTGGCATCGCTGCCGCCGCTGGCTCCGGAGAGCCATCCCGAACTGTTCGACCTGGTCCAGCAAACCACCATGGTCTTCGGCTGCCGGCCCGTTGAAGTGCGCCTGGCCCGCAATGACGAGTACCGCTGCTGGCTGGAATCCGGCCCACAGCCGGTGGTGGTCATCAGCGATACCGTCATTGGCCGTTCCACTCCGGCCGAGGCCCGTTTCCTGCTGGCCCGCCAACTGGTGCTGGCCGCCATGGGACACGTGCTCAGCGAGCGGCTGCGCCGCAGCGACCTGCAGACTCTGCTGGCCTTGCTGGGCCGGCTGGTCCGCCCGGACATGGAACCGCCGACGCCCTTGCCGCCCACCAGCGATCAGTACCTGGAGGCATTTCGCCAGGCCATTCCCCAGCCGGTGCTGGAGCAGGCCAGCGAGTTGCTGCGCCGCTGGTCGCTGGAGCCGCGCGTCCACGATATCGACTCCTGGTTGCAGGGTGCCCGCCTGACGGCAGACCGCGCCGGCCTGCTCATGTCCGGCGACCTGGTGGGAGCGCTGGGAGCGATGTCCCGCCTGTCGCCCGCAGACGAGGCCCGGGAATTGTCCTTCGTCAGCAACCGGGCCCTGATGCTGGAAAAGGACCCGGCCATGATGTCGCTGTTCCGCTTCGCCTTCTCCGAGTCCTATCTGCGGCTGCGCCGGGAGCTGGGAGCAGTGGCAGGCCCGGCTTGACCGCAACTGTCCCGCCGACAATCAGTCGTTTGACTTGTGTCCGCCGGCGCTGTAGACAGTCAAGCCATGTTCTGGCGCCAGGCATATCTCCGGGGCGAGAAGTTCGGCGAGCGGGCCGCCGGATTCGAGCGGCCGCTGTTCGTGCTGGCTCACCACGACGACGAGATCCCCACCGCCGGCCTGCTGCAGCTGCTGGCCGAGCGCGCCCGCGTGGTCTGGACCACCAACTCGGACGGCCTGTACTTCGAGAGCGATCTCGACCCGGCCAGTTACGGCGAGCTGCGCAAGCAGGAGGGCCTGCGCTCGGTGGCCCTGGCGGGGGTGGAGGCCGGGCGTACCGCCTGCCTGGGTTTTTCCGAGGTGGAGATCTACCGGCGGCTGTCGCGGTTGCATTCCGGGGCCGAGTCCGTGGCCGCGGCCCGGCCCTTCTTCCAGCAGCTGCGTGACGCCATCCGCGAGCAGGTATTGGAATTCCGGCCGGATGCGGTCTTCACCCTGGCCTGGCAGGGCGGCCACCCGGAGCATGACCTGGTGCACTTCTTCACCTCCCTGGCCATCGCCGACCTGGTCGCCTCCGGGCACCCCCGCCCGGAGTTCTTTCACCTGCCCGCGTACGAGTACACCATCCTGGTGGCCATGCGTTTTCATCCCCTCTACCGGGGTGAGCGGATCCGCCTGCGCCTGGGCCCCCGCCAGCTCGATTGCAAGCTACGCATGATCGCCGCCTACCCTTCCCAGGTGCGGCTCTTCAACGACTTTCGCAAGGTCTTCCGCTACCTGGTCACACCCCTGGGAACCATCAGCGGCGGGGCGCGCAGCGTGGAGCAGTTTCTGGCCGTGGAGGAATTCGGACCGGTCCCGAGCATCGACTACCGGCGTCCTCCGCACCTGTTCGACTACTTCACCTACATGTTCGACGACTTCGAGGGAGTGCCGGTGACCTTCTCCCGCTCGCTGCGTCCCCTGGTCAGTGACTTTCTCGAACAACCCGGATGAACCACTGGAGCAGACGGCATGACGGCAAGCAAGGACGAATTCCCCGAACCGAACTTCTCCGACCTGGGAGTGGACGCAGACATCCAGGCCGGCCTGCGTGATCTCGGCTACCAGCAACCCCTGGCCGTGCAGCGGGTGGCCATTCCCGTCATCCTGGAGGGCCGCGACGTCAGCATGCGCGCCAAGACCGGCAGCGGCAAGACCGCCGCCTTTGGCATTCCCCTGCTGCAACGCATCGACCGGCGCCGGCGCCGACCCTCGTTGCTGGTGCTGGCCCCCACCCGGGAACTGGCCGCCCAGCTGGGTACCGAGCTGCGGGCCATTGGCAAGCACCGCGGCCTCGAGGTAGCCACCGCCTACGGCGGTGTTCCGGTGGAAGAGCAGAAAAAGCGGCTCCAGGCCGGCATCGACGTCCTGGCGGCGACACCCGGTCGCCTCCTCGACCTGTCCCAGCAGAAGGCGGTGCGCCTGGCTGACTTCCAGGCGGTGGTGCTGGACGAGGCCGACGAGATGCTGTCGATGGGGTTTTTCGAGGACGTCACCAAAATCATGGATGCCTGCCAGGGAGCCAAACAGGTGATCATCCTCTCGGCCAGCCTGGAACAGGACACCGCCGCCCTGGTTGATCGCTACACCCGCGACGTCATCCGCATCGACCTGTCGGCGGACAAGCTCTCGGTGGAGGGCATCCGCAACATCTACTATCTCATCGGCGATGACCTGCCCCGTCATCACTACCTGTTGCACGTGCTGGCCGTCGAGCAGCCGCACTCGGCCATCGTCTTCGTCAACACCCGCCAGGACGCCGGCGTGCTCACCACCGTGCTGGCCCGCGAGGGCTGGCGGGCGGAGATGATTTCCGGGCAGCTGCCGCAGCGCGAACGGGAGCGGGTGATGGCCGCCATCAAGGACCAGCGGCTCAAGCTGCTGGTAGCCACCGACCTGGCCGCCCGGGGCATCGACATTTCCCACCTGTCGCACGTGATCAACTTCTCCCTGCCCGAGGACCCGGCAATATTCCTGCACCGGGTGGGACGTACCGGCCGCGTGGATCGTGAAGGCACGGCAGTGAGCCTGGTCAGTGGCAAGCGGGTGCACACCCTGGGGGTGCTGGAGCGCCAGTTCGGCATCAAGTTCGAGCGCAAGGAGTTTCCCCCCGCCACCGAGATGACCAAGCTGCTCAACCGGGCCCGCATCACCGCCCTGCTGGAGGCGGCCGGACAAAACATCGCCGACGGTTACCTGGCGCTGGCCGGCGAGATCTGCAGCCACCCGCGCGGACACGAGATAGTCGCCTACCTGCTCAAGCGCCACGCCGACAGCGTCCACGACGAGAAGCGCTCGCTGGACAACCGTCCCCAGGCCGAGCCGCCACGGCGCCGGCGCCGCCGTTCCCCACCCCGCCGCCGCCGGCGCTGACACCCACACCCGGCGCGCCGTCGCCGCTGCCAACCCCACCGGCCCCCCAGGGAAGCGGACAGGGCGTGGTCCATCCTGCAGGCGACGAGACAGCAGGCACTCCTCCATGGATACCGTACACGAAATATTGCCATTTTGGCGCTTTCCTGTTGACATAATGAATAATATATCCTACAAATAACAATAATCGTGGTTCTTTTTTGCATTTCTGCCAAGAAAAGGAGATCATTTTGAAAAAACTGACCCGTAACGAGGTCCTGCGACGCCTCAAGGAGGACGACGTACACTTCTTGCGCCTGCAGTTCACCGACATCATGGGCATCAACAAGAACGTCGAGGTCCCTCCCTCGGAGTTCACCAAGGCGGTGGACGGCCAGATCATGTTCGACGGCTCCTCGGTGGAAGGTTTCGCCCGCATCGAGGAATCGGACATGCTGCTCAAGCCGGATCTATCAACCTATGCTCTCCTGCCCTGGCCGGAGCCCCAGGGACGGGTGGCCCGTATCATCTGCGACATCTACAATCCCGACGGCACCCCTTTCCCGGGCTGCCCGCGCGGGGTACTCAAGCGCATGTGCGAGAAGGCCAAGTCGTTGGGGTTCACCATGCAGGCCGGCCCCGAACCCGAATTCTTCCTGTTTCTGCGCGGTGAAAACGGCGAGCCCACCGCCCGCACCCACGACTCCGGCGGCTACTTCGATCTCACTCCCATTGACCAGGGCGAGGATGCCCGCCGCGCCATCGTGGTGGCCCTCAACGCCATGGGCTTTTCCGTGGAGGCGGCACACCACGAGGTGGCGCCGGCCCAGCACGAGATCGACTTTCGCCACCGCCCGGCCCTGGAGTGCGCCGACGCCATCGCCACCTTCCGCTTCGTGGTCCGCAAGGTGGCCATGGACTTCGGCCTGCACGCCACCTTCATGCCCAAGCCGATATTCGGCGAGAACGGAAGCGGTATGCACACGCACCAGTCGCTCTTCAAGGGTGAGAAGAACGCATTCTTCGACCCCGACGAGTCGTATCACCTCTCGGATGTCGCCCGCCACTATCTGGGCGGCCTTCTGAAATTCGCTCCGGAGATAACCCTGGTCTTGAACCAGTGGGTCAACTCGTATAAGCGGCTCGTTCCGGG
>QMME01000262.1 GCA_003647095.1 Deltaproteobacteria bacterium | reverse complement strand
TCGCCCTGGTGATGCCGCGGCGGGTGACGGTGCGCTCGGACGGGCGGCCCTACTGGATGCCGCTGGACCGGGCCAGCGCCCGGGCCCGGGCCCGGTTGGTGGCGGTGCCCAAGCTGCGCCCGGCGGTGTTCCAGGTGGTCAAGTTCAAAAACCCCGCTCCCTATCCCCTGCTGGCCGGCCGGGCGCACGTGTTCCGGCGCGGCTCGTTCGTGGGAGACGTGTCGGTGAAGTACACCGCGCCCGGGGAACCGGTGGAGGTGTCGCTGGGGCCGGACGGGCGCTTCCGGGTGGAGCGCCGGGAGATCGGCGACAAGGATCGCGGCCCCGGTTTCCTGTCCTCCACCAAGCACATCGAGCGCGCCTTCCGCATCCTGGTACAGAACAACTCCCGCAGCGCGCAGACGGTGGAGGTGACCGAGAACATCCCCGTGAGCAAGATAGAAGACGTGGAAGTGGAACTGGGGGAAAAGACCAGCAAGGGCTACCAGCTCGACGCCCACCGCGGCTTCGTGACCTGGAAGCTCAGGCTGCCCGCCGGCCGGGAGAAGGGTATCGACCTGGCCTACACCATTCACCTTCCCGAGGACTGGAAGGTGAACATCCGTCGCTAGCCGCCCGTGCCGGGCGCGACCCGGGCGAACAAGCCCAGCAGCAGTTCCTCGTCCAGCTGCTCCAGGCTGTCGAGAAGCAGGTCGGCCGCCTGGAAACCGGCCGCGCCGCGCAGGCGCCGCTCGGGAACGGCCACCGCCTTCATGCCGGCGGCACGGATGGCCCGGAGGCCGGGCAGGGAATCTTCGAAGCCCACGCAGGCGGCCGGCTCCACTCCCAGCGCCGCGGCGCAGGCCAGGTAGACGTCGGGATGGGGCTTGCCACGGGCGACCTCCTGGGCCGATTGCAGGTGGTCGAACAGGTGCCTCGTTCCCAGCCGGCCCAGGGCGGCGTCGATGAGCTGGTGATCCGAGGCGGTGGCCAGGCCCACCCGCCATCCCAGGCGTTTCACCAGCCCGATGGCCGGCAACGCTCCCGGCAGGGGGCGTCCCTCGCCGCGGACGAGCTCCACTACCCGCCTGTGAATGGCCCGGGCGATCTCCGCCCGCCCGGGGCCGTCCCAGGGCCGTTGCCGGTAGCGGTAGTCGACCACCTGCTCCAGGCCCATGCCCACCGTCTCGGCGCAGGCGGCCTCGTCGAGGTCGATGCCCACGGTGGCGAAGATCTCCTGCTCGGCCCGGGTCCACAGGGGCTCGGAGTCGACGAGCAGGCCGTCGAGATCGAAGATGGCGGCGTGGAGCATCATCAGCGGCGCGATTCCGGGGTCACCGTGAACTCCATGCGCCGGCCGGCGCGTTCCACCACCAGCTGCGCCGCCGCGCCCACCTTGAGCGCGCCGATGGCCCGGGCGTAATCGTAGAGGTTCTCGATCTTCTGCCCGGCCAGCTCCACCACCACGTCGCCGGCCCGCACCCCGGCCCGGGCGGCGGGACTGCCGGGGCGGACACCGGAGAGCTTGACCCCGCGTACGTCCACCGCCGAGAAGTCCGGCACCGTGCCCAGCGACGCGCGCATGCCGTGGCGCCCGCCGGCGGCGGGTGGCTTCTTGGCCGGGGCGCTGTAGACGGGGGCCTGCGCGGCGGCGGCCAGGCGCCGGGCCACCTCGGCCAGCAGGCGGCCGATGCGCGCGGCCCCGGGGTAGTTGAGCGTGCGGGGCCGGTCCCGGGGGGTGTTGTACTCGTCGTGCAGGCCGGTGAAGGCCGACAGCACCGGCACCCGGGCCAGGGCGAAGGAGGTGGCGTCGGTGGGCAGCATGCTCTCGTTCTGCACCAGCACCGGCAGACCCAGCGCCACGTTGGCCTGCTCTACCAGCTCCGCCCAGCGGGGGCTGGTCTCCAGGCCGTAGAGCACCAGCCGGTCGCGCAGCCGGCCCACCATGTCCATGTTGATGCAGGCGGCCGGCAGCTGCCGGTCCTTGCCTTTGAGCAGCTTGACGTAGTGCTGGGAGCCCAGCAGGCCCAGCTCCTCTGCCGACCAGGCGGCGAAGACGACATCCCGCTCCAGCGCCATGCTGCCCCGGCGCACCCCGGCGGCGAACCACTGGGCCAGCTCCAGCATCACCGCCACCCCGGAGGCATTGTCATCGGCGCCGGGATGTACCCGGCCGCGCTCGGCCGGCCGGGCCAGCGAACCCAGGCCGACGCCGTTGCCGATGTGGTCGACGTGGGCGCCGATGAGCAGCGGCGGCCTCTCGGGGTGAGTGCTTCTCAGGCGGCCGAGCACGTTGCGGGCGCGGCCGGGGATGTCGCGCAGCTCCACCCGGGCGCTCAGTTGCTGGTCCTTCACCACCAGGCCGCAGGAAGCGCCCGGCAACCGGCAGGCGCGGGCCAGTTCGGCCAGGTTGGTGCCGGCCGGGCGCAGCAACTCGTCGGCCAGGCGGGTAGTGATCGACAGCGCCACCAGCCCGGCCCGCTGGGCGGTGCCCTGGACGGTGAGCGGCACCAGCTCCTTCTTGAAGCCGGCCCCGGGGGGAGTGACGGCGATGACCCCGGCGGCTCCCCGGGCCTTGGCCTCGGCCACCTGGCGGCGCAGGTCCGCCCAGGGGGCGAGGGCCAGGCGCTCGGCCTGGTCCAGCCCGCCGGGGAGATCGCGCAGCAGCATCACCCAGGCTCCCTTGACGGGCAGGTCGGCGTAGTCGTCTATCCGCTGGCCCTCGAGTTCGGCGCTGATGCCGTGGCCCACGAAGACCAGCGGGCGCTTGTCGACGGAGCCGTTCTGCGAGTAGGGCAGGGGTTGCCAGTCGCAGCCGCGGCGCCACTTCTTTCCCGCGGTGGTTACCAGGCTGTTGCCGGGGCCGGGCCGGATGCCGCGCACGAAGTCGAAGGGCTGGAAGTAGCCCCCGTCCTCCCCGGCCGGTTGCAGCCCCAGGGAACGGAAGGTCCTGGCCACGTAGGCGGTGGCCAGCCGCTCGCCCCGGGTGCCGGCCAGGCGGCCGGCCAGCTTCCGGGAGGCCAGGTAGTGCACGTGCCGGGAGATGTCGGCGCCGCGGATCTCCGCCCGGGTTCGTCGCGCCGGGCGGAGGTAGCCGCCGGCGGGCGGGGCCGGGGCGGCCGGCCGGTGCCGGCTCAACCCCAACCGGTAGCGGGCCAGCTGGTGGTTCCAGTCGGCCAGGAAGATCTGGCCCTGGTGATTGGGGGTACGGTTGCTGGTCCAGGCCAGGTGCCGGCCGTCGGGGGTGAACACCGGCAGGCCGTCGAAGCCGGGCAGGTCGGTGACCCTGACCGGCTCGTGCCGGCCGGCGCTGTCTATGATGTACAGCTCGAAGTTATCGAAGCCGTGCCGGTTGGTGGTGAAGATGATGTACTCGCCCGAGGGATGGAAGAAAGGCGCCCAGGACATGGCACCGAGGTGGGTGAGCTGGTGCTGGTTGCCGCCGTCCGAGTCCATGAGCCAGATCTCGGCGTGCAGGCCGTCGAGGGAGAAACGGCGCCAGACGATGTGCTTGCCGTCCGCGGAAAAGAACGGCCCGCCGTCCTGGCCCCAGGCCGTGGTGAGCCGCCGCACCCCGCTGCCGTCGGCGTTCATGAGGTACAGGTCCATGGCCACGGAGGGATCGCGCTCGAACTGGCGCAGTTTCTCGCCTTCGAGCTGCTGCCGGTAAGCCAGGCGGTTGGAGGCGAAGAGGATTGTCTTGCCGTCCGGGCTGTAGGAACCCTCGGCGTCGTAGCCCCGGGTGTGGGTGAGGTTTTTCATCTTGCCGCTGGCCAGGTCGACATCGAAGATGTCGTAGTGCTCGTCGTAGTTCCACCGGTGTCGCCGCCCTTCCTTCTTCTTCCGGCGCTCGATCTCCTGGCGTTGCTTCTCCCGGGCCCGGGGATCGGCGTGGGTGGAGGAGAACAGGGCCCTCCGGCCGTCGGGATGCAGCCAGGAGCAGGTGGTGCGGCCGGTGCCCGGAGACAGCCGCCGGGTGTCGCCGGTGGAAAGATCCATCAGGTAGATCTGGAAGAAGGGATTTTCCGGCTCACGCTCCGACTGGAAGATCATCAGCCGGCCGTCCGGGCTGAAGTACCCCTCGCCGGCCCGGCGCCCGGCGAAGGTGAGCTGGCGGGCATTGGTGATGAAGCCCGCCGTGCCGTCGCCGGCTCTGGCCGGTGCGGCCAGCAGCAGCAGGGGCAGGATGCAGGAAATGGTCTTGCCGGTTGCTCTCATCTTCTCGCTCTCCCGTGTGTTTTCCTTCCTGTTGCTAACTAGTGGCGATGACCTTGCAGTTCAAGAAAAAAAAATACCGAAACGCATTGTGGACCGGCGCCGCCGATTGTGCTAGGAATCGTGTCGTTGTGAATTGACAACCGGACAAGGAGGAAGACGAGATGAAGAGACCCCTGATGGCCGTAACGGTAAGCGCCCTTTTCGTTCTGGGGCTGGCGGTGTCCGCCTGTGGTTCCTCGGATGGCGGCGGTGGTTCGGAGGAAGACTGCCAGAAGGTATGCGCCAAGGTGGGCGAATGCGGCAGCGCCGAGGACGAGCAGGCGTGCCTCGGCGACTGCCCGGACATGACCGAGGTAATACGTGCCTCGGCCTGGAACTACGCCACGGATTGCATCCTCAACATGCCTTGCGACGACAACTTCAATCCCGACGCCTGCCTGTTGGAGGCCGCCCAGCAGGAGCCGGAGAGCAACGTCGACGGGCTGGCCAACAGCGCCTGCAACAAGACCAAGGAATGTGACGACACCGTCGACGTGAACCAGTGCGTGACCGAGTTCAAGACCGATGACGACATGATAATACTGCGCATCATAAGCGACGACGCCCTCAACTGCGTCGGCAACTGCGTCACCGGCAAGAGCTGCGACGAGATCGGCGACGACATGGACACCGTCTTCGCCCAGTGCGCCTGCGGCTGCGGCCTGCCCTTCTGCGAATGACCCGGGTCTGCCACCACGGTCGCGCCGGCGGCGCCGGCCGGCGGCGCTGACCATGCCCGTCCCGCGCAAGAGAGTACCCCGGCCCGGCTGCCCCTTCTGCTTCGAGGAGCTGCCGCGGCCGGAGCCGCTGGCGGGCACCTACAGCCTGGACGAGGTGCTGGGGGGGCGGTGCGTCGAGTGCGGGGCCTGGTTCGTGGTCGACGAGACCGGCAAGTCCGGCGGCAAGGCGGTCATGGATCTTCTGGTGCTGCTGGCCGGCGGCGACCTGCAACGGGCGCTGGCCTACAACCGCGACGCCGACTACCAGATGAAGACGGTGCCCTGGCGGGCCACCATCCGGCGCTTCGGCGGCCGGGCCACCGGCCAGGCGCTGATGCAGCCCCAGGCCTGGGTTGCCCGCCTGGTGGGCGAGGCCGCCGGCTCACGGCCCTGAGAGGTTCTCGCCTCGCCATTCTGAACCCCCCAACGTCGCTTCTTGCAGTGTCGGGGGGGCTCTTCTTGTCGCCCGAAGGTTGTTCCTGGCAATGCTCGGGATCAGCGGATGTTCTTGAGCTTGATGACATTGCCCCGGGCGATGGTACGGAAATCGTCCGAGACGTAAGGGTGGTTGGATACTCTTTGCCAGTAGACAAGGGCGGCAGCGAGAACCGGGTTCCAGATGTCATCGTAGAGGGGGATTCTCGCTGGTGGAACCAGCTCGGGAAATGTCCTCATTGAAGAGACGTATTCCACTTCCGCGTCCCGCTCGAGAGTGGACGAGAAACCGGTTGGCGTTACCGGTGCGATCCTGGAAGGGTCTCCAGGTAGTGTGGGATGGTATTCTCTTGGCGCGTAGAGCATCGGGAGCATGTCATAGGCCGGAGCAAGTCTGACAATCCTGGTTCCCTGGGCAATGAAGGATACGTTGCCGTGATGCATGTCCGTGTTGCCTATGAACAGTCCAAACAACTCGAGCCAGCGGATATTCCGGAGCATGGTGGCGGTTATCCGGTGCTGAGCCGCGAGTTCCCGTGCGGAATCGCTCCAGGAACTCAGTCTCCCGACGAACTGGTTGTCCAGGGCATGCAAGGTGATCAGGCCAAGCCGGCCGCTGGTGCCGACCCTGTCAAACCTCTCCATTTCCAGGAACAGTTCACCGCT
>QMME01000261.1 GCA_003647095.1 Deltaproteobacteria bacterium | reverse complement strand
TGGACGCCCTCGGCCCAGCAGATCGCCGAACGCCCGGTGTGGAGCCTGCGCGTGGGCGCCTCCGACCACGAAAACGCCGAGGTGTTCCAGAACATCACCATCCTGCTCAAGGGCGGGCAGAAGAAGTGCCAGGGCACACCTCCCCAACTCGAACACCAGCCCCTGGGCGACCAGCGCGGCTCCGCTGATTACCCGGTGGAGGTCAGCGCCAGCGATGCCGAGTCCACCATCAAGGCGGTGGCCCTGTACTGGATGATCAAGGGCGGCGGCGACGAGTCCTTCAGCAAGCAGACGCTCACCCCGGCCGGTGGCGATCTCTACACCGGCTCCATTCCCAATCCCGGGCTGACCGGGGAGCAGACCGCGGAAGTGCTCTACTACCTTTGTGCCGTCGACGACGACGATGCCGCCGGCAGCGAATGCGACCTGCGGGCCTGCCTGCCCGAGGACGGCCGCTACAGCTTCACCGCCTACCCGGCCGGCAGCAACCAGTGTGAAAACGACTTCCTGGAGGGCGGCGAGGGCAACGATGTCCCCGGGCAGGCCAGCAAGGTCTCCTTCGACTCCCAGGGCCAGTCGATGATGGAGGGATTGAAAATCTGCCCCGGCGACAGCGACTGGTTCCGCCTGGAGGTTCCCGCCGCCCAGTACTGGGCGGGGGCGCTGCTCTCCTACGTGCCCGCCAACGGCCGCCTGCAGATGGACCTGTTCGACGACAGCGGCACCACCCTGCTGGCCGCCGGCCAACCCGACGGTGACGACATCATCGTCACCTCCGAGGTGTTCGCGGCCCCCACCACGGTGCTGCTGCGGGTACAGGGTGAAAACGGCCAGGTGGAGAACCGCTACGACCTGCTGGCGGTGGTGGACGAGTTCGTGGCCTGCCAGGAGGATACCTTCGAGCCCAACGACGTTCCCGCCGATGCCAAGCCGGTGAGCGAGGACGCCTACACCGGCCTGACCAGCTGTGGCGAGGCGGACTGGTACCGGGTGAGCCTGCAGGAAGGCGACCGGCTGGACGTGGAACTGGACTTCGTCCAGGCCGACGGCGATCTCGACCTGTGGATCGTCGATGCCCAGACGGCCTTCAACGCCTCGAGCATCAGCTGCGACAATGCCCTGGCCTGTGCGGTGACCGAAACCGACGACGAGCTGGCGGTGCTGGAGGCTGCTCCCGCCACGGCTGATTACTACCTCATCGTCTATCCCTACCAGCAGGCGAAAAACAGCTACAGCATGATGATCACCATCACCCCGGCCAGCCAGTGCAGCGACGACGGCCGGGAAGGCAACGACGATCCCGGCACGGCCACCGAGGTGGGGGCGGGACAGCAACTCGACGGCCTGGCCATCTGCCCGGACAACGAGGACTGGTTCTGGGTGACATTCTTCCAGGGGGAGCACGCGGTCATCGACATCACCTTCCAGCACGCCGACGGCGACCTGGACATGCGTTTTTACGATTCCAACGTCACCCTGGATACACTGGCCGAGCACCAGCTGGCCACGGCGCTGAGCAGCGATGACAACGAGCACATCGAGTACGACATCACCCGGGACGATTTCTACTACATCCGCGTATACGGCTACGAGGGAGCCAGCAACAGCTATTCCCTGCACGTGGACGTACAGTGAATCCACTGCTCAAAAAGCTGGTGCAGCTGACCTGGGTAACCGTCCTGGCGACGGGGCCGGCCGCCTGCACCACCACCTCTTCTCACCTGCCCGACGGCAGCCTGCCGGAGCTGGTGGTGGACAGCGTACAGCCCGCCACCCTGCTGCCCGGCACCCGGCTGCAGGTCAACGGCCGGGGCTTCGTGGCCGCGGATGAAGGCACCCTGCTGGTGGAGGTGGTCAGCGGCAACACCTCCAAGCTGTTCGTTCCCGAGCGACTCGACTCCGAGTTGCTGGAGGTGGTGATTGACCGGACATCATTCGACCTGCTGGGCGGGCCGGGGCGATTCACCGGCCGGCTGGAGGTGGAGGCGGAGTATTCCTCGGGAGACCGGCAGCGGGCCGGTCTGGACGTCGACTGGCAACTGGTGGAGAGCCTGACGCCGGAGCTGAAGAGCTTCACTCCCTTGCTGTCGGCGGGGCCGGTCTACCTGGGCAGCCAGGTGGAGGCCTACGGCAGCGGCTTTTTACTGGGCCGGCGTGATGAAGACGGCCTCCCCGGCGGGGAGGGTGTAACCGAGCTGCGCCTGGCCGGCACCTTCACGCCGGCGTCGCAATCGTCCCGTCCCTGGCAGAGCGCCTTTTCCCTGGCGCCGGCGGATCCCGGCCGCACCCTGCTGGCCGGTTCTCTGCCGGCCGAGTGCCTGGGCATCGAGCCGGGGGTGTTTGCCGGCAGCCTGACGGTGGTGAACGTCCTGCCCGCGGGAACCGAAGTGGTGGGCAACAGCCTGGTGGTGGACTCGCTGGAGCTGGGCCCCACCTTCCTGGACCGCCTGGAGCCACTGGCCGCCTCGCGGGGCCAGCGGGTGGTGATGACGGGGCGGGGATTCGTCTCCGGCACGGCCACCACGGTGGTGTCCATCGAGGGAACCTTCACGGAGACGGGCGGGACGGTGGTCGACCTGAGCGGAGACAACGCCCTGTTGCTGGTACCCACGGTGGTTTCCGGGGACACCATGGAGTACGTGCTGCGGGTGGCCCCGGACGGCCAGGGAGGAGTGACCGGCCTGGGGGCCCGGCCCGGGCTGTTGGCCGGCACGGCCACGCCGGTGGTCTACTGGGGAGCGCAGAGCCTGCCGGGGATTGCCTATCCCGGCGAGCTGCAGTTCACCGTGCAGCCGCAAAAGCAAGTGGTCTATCTCAAGTACCTGCCCGGTTTCACCGATGCCCTGCGGCGTTTCGGACTGCGCAACGTCGAGCAGCAGATCCACGCCCGCATCATGGAGGTGGTGCGGCGCGACTACTGGGAGCAGGGCATCAACGTGGTCTTCCAGGAGACGCGCCCGGTCGATTTCGTCGAGTACGGGGTGGTGGAGATCGGCGGCGACGATCCCAACGGCCGCGACCTGCTGGGCCTGGACGCCACCATGACCGAGCAGGGGGCCAAGGACATGGGCAACATCTACTTCGACGACGTGGTCGGTGGCTGGAACGCCGAATCGGCCGAGCAGGGCCACCTGGCCTACGGGGGGGTGTTCCTGTCGTCGTTCATGGGCTTCAGCCCCAAGGCGGAAAACCCCATGCCCATAGCCGACCCGCTCTTCGACGAGGTGTTCGAACAGTTCATGCCCGAGCGCGGCGGCCGGCCGGTACAGGCCGGCGAGTACCCGGGCGGGCCCCGGGCCCAGGCCATCGAGCGGGCCATCCATGCCCTGGGCAGCATGATCGGCACCACGGTCACCCACGAGTGGGGTCACACCATGGGGCTGGCCTACGGCTGGGGGCCGGCGGAGGTGTTCCACAACATCGAGCCCGGACCCAACCAGATCATGGACGCCGGGCGCTACCGGCCCTTTGCCGAGCGGGCCGAACTCGACGGCCAGGGCCCGGCCACCTGGACCTCGGAAAACCTCGATTACCTGCGCGAGATCCTGCCTCGTCCCTGAGTTCGCTTTACTCTCCCGGTTGACCGTCGTCCGGGGCGGGCGGGGTGCCCTCCTCTTCCTTGAGGGCCTTGAGCGAGGTCAGCACCATGTACAGGCCCAGGCCGATGATGACCAGGAATCCCAGCCAGGCCTGCCCGAACCAGCCGGGGGCCCGGCCCACCAGTTTCATCTCGGCCAGGGTGCGTTCGGCCGCCAGCTTGCCCATGACCTTCTTCTCGTCGAGGGTGGGCAGGACGGCGTCGATTTCCTCGGGCACCAGCTGTTCGGCGGCCAGCAGTCGCCGGGCCAGGCCCTGGTCGGCCAGCACCGCCCGGGCCTGGGCGGCCGGGTCGGCGGAGACCTTCTCCACCTGCTGCACCACCGCCCGGGCCGCCTCCACCCGCTGGACGTAGTTCTCGTCGGGAGTGAGCTTGATGCCCAGGGCCACGATGCCGGCGATGATGATGCCCACCAGCGCCTCCCCGGCCACCAGCCCGGAGGCCACCAGCAGGCCGCGGTTTTCCACCTGGTCCTTTTTCTTCTTGCTTTCGCCGGCGCGCTTGCGGGTGGCCGAATCGACGATCCACTTGATCACCCCGCCGGTGAAGATGGCCAGGGTGGTTTCGAAGGGCAGGTACATGCCCACGGCAATCAACATGGGCGAGGGGCTCTGGATGAGGATCAGCGCCAGGGCGAAGAACATGCCGATGACGATCAGCTCCCAGGGCATCTGCCCGGAGATGATGCCGTTGGCCATGGTGGCCATGAGCCCGGCCTGGGGGGCGGGCAGGGCGTCGGAGCCGATGCCACCGCCGTACTCGTGCAGCAGCATGATGGGCAGCACCAGCACCAGGGCCGCGGCCACCACGCCGATGAGGCCGCCCACCTCCATGCGCCAGGGGGTGCCGCCCAGGTTGTGTCCCACCTTCCAGTCCTGGATCATGTCGCCGGCCACGCCGGCCACGCAGCAGATCACCGTGGCCACTCCCAGCACCGCCAGCACCCCGGCCGACCACTCGGAGCTGCCGCTGGTGCCGCCCATGCCCAGCAGCGACAGCAGGCCGGCGGCGATGAGCAGCGTCGACAGGGTCAGCCCGGAGATGGGATTGGAAGACGAGCCGATGATGGAGACCAGGTAGCCGGCCACGGCGGCGAAGAGGAACCCGGCCACGGCCATGACCAGCATGGTGATCAGCGAGATCCCGAAGTTGTTGCACAGCCACATGTACAACCCCAACATGGCCAGCAGCATGACCCCGATGGCCGCGAAGACCCACTTGAAGGAGAGATCCTTTTCGGTACGGATCTCCGCCGGCCCGCCGGCCCCGATGCCCTTCAGCGAGCGGCCGATGCCGGTAATGAGGTTGCTACGCATCTTGTAGAGGGTGAAAAACGCACCCACGATCATGGCCCCGATGGCGATCATCTTGATGTTGGAGGAGTAGAAGGCCTTGAGACCGTCGAAGGCCACCCCGGCACCGCCGTAGGCGGCCCGCCACTGGGGGGCGGAGATGCCGTTGTAGAGCGCCGCGATATCGCCCTTGGCTATCAGGGTCTTGATGGCCGTGAAGGCGGCGGGATCGAACAGCGCCCGCACGAACAGCGCCACCGGCATGAGCAGCAACCAGCCGAAGACGCCGCCGGCGGCGGTGATGGCCGCCAGGCGCGGGCCGATGATGAAGCCCACGCCCAGGAAGGCCGGCGAGGAGGTGGGGGTCACGTAGGGGAAGGTGCCCTTGTCGCCTATCTGGAACACGCCCTTGATGTTCTCCTTGACGATGCTGATACCGTTGGCGTTCTTGAAGAACTCGATCAGGGCGGCGATGCCCATGGCGGTGAACACCGTGCCCGCCCCCGAGGATCCCTTCTGGCCGGCCTTGACGATCTCGGTGCAGGCCTGGCTTTCCGGGAAGGGCAGGGAGCGATCCTCCATGAAGGTACGCCGCAGCAGGATCACCAGCAACACCCCCAGCACGCCGCCCACCAGCAGCAACAGGGTGGCGGTGAGGTAATCGAACTTGGTCCACACCCCGGTCATGATGAAGGCGGGAATGGTGAAGATGGCCCCGGCGGCCAGGGCCTCGCCCACGGCGCCGGTGGTCCGGGCGATGTTCTCCTCGAGGATGGTGCCCTTGAAGGCGCGCAGGATGGCCATGGAGATGACCGCCGCCGGGAAGGTGGCCGCCACCGTCATGCCGGCCTTCAGTCCCAGGTAGGCATTGGCCGCGCCCAGCACCGCGGCCATGATCACCCCCAGCAGGATGGCCTTGAAGGTCAGCTCCTTGGGGCTCTGGTTGGCTGCCACGTAGGGCTTGAAAGCGTCCTGATCGGGTTGGCTCATGGTCTCACCTCGATAACGGTTCGGGTCCGACTAATGCTTTGCTTCCCTGAAAGTGGGCGCATAATGGCACGGATGGCAGGGATTCGTCAACGGAACATGGGGACCGGGCGGGAAGCGGCGCCATTGCTTGACCGGCGCCTGGAAAATGCCTATGGTGTGGCCTCACCTCCAAGCGGAGCAG
>QMME01000260.1 GCA_003647095.1 Deltaproteobacteria bacterium | reverse complement strand
GGAACCGGCCGCCGCCGGTGGTTGTCGTAACTGTTGTTGACCCGGCTGGTGGCGAACCCTATGCTGAAAGCGTACATGGCACCAGGAATACCCGAACACGAACGGCTGCTGGTGCGACAGCTCAAGCGCGGCCAGCCCCGGGCCTTCGAGCAGCTGGTGCGCCTGCACCAGGACCGTATCTACGGCCTGTGCCTGCGCATGATGGGCAACCAGCAGGAGGCCGAGGATCTCACCCAGGAGGTATTCCTGACCATCTTCAAGCACATCGACAGGTTCCGCGGCGAGTCCAGCCTGTCGACCTGGATCTACCGCATCACCCGCAACCACTGCCTGAACCGCCTGAAGTTTCTGCGCCGGCGTGCCCAGCACCGGCGCCAGCAACTCGACGGCATCTACCAGGCCGATGCCAGCGGCCAGCGGCGGCACCGGCCGGTGGCCGGCGAGGTACCCCGGCCCGACACCCTGGCCGAGGGTCGCCAGCTGCAGACCATAGTCGAGGAGAAGATGGGTGAGCTTTCCGATGACCACCGCGAACTCGTCATCCTGCGCGACATCGAACTGCTCAGCTACGAACAGATCCAGGCCATCACCGGCCTGCCGGCGGGGACGGTCAAGAGTCGCCTGCACCGGGCCCGCCTGGAGTTGGCTCGCCTGCTGGCTCCCTACCTGGAGGAAGAAAGTGACCGCTCATGAGGAACACGAGCATTTCCGGCGGCTGATGTCGGAGCACCTCGACGGCCTGCTCGCCGAGCCCCAGGTGCGGGAACTCGAACAGCACCTGGCCGGGTGCCGGCAGTGCCGGGAGGAATTCGCGCTGCTGCGCCGCTCGGTACAGCTGTTGCGCAACCTGCCCCAGGTGGAAGTGCCCGAGGAACTGCGCCACCGGCTGCACCGGCGCCTGCTGCGGCACGGTGCCGCCATGCGCCGGCGTTCCAGCACCTCCCGCTGGATGGTGCCCTTCGAAGCCACCATGGCGGTGCTGCTGGCCACGGTGGGAGCCATCGTGCTGGTGCTGCTGGTATCCAGTTTTCCGGTGACCGTCACCGTTCCCCGGGGCACACTGCTGGAGCTGTCGGTGAACCGGCCCGAGCGACTGTACCGCCTGGCCGAGTCCGCCTGGCGGAGTGGGGGCACGGTTCGCCGCCAGGGACACCTGGTGCCGAAGGGAAGCCGCCTGGGAGCCAGCGGACAGCTGGAACTGTGGATACCGCGCCCGCGCTGGGGTGATTTCCTGGCCGCCGCCGGGGAACTGGTGCCGGCTCCGGCCCTGCCCGCGCACCTGCCTCCCACCGGCGAGCAGCAGGTGCTGGTGCTGGTACGCCTGGTCAGGCCGGCAAGGAGCGGCCCTCGATCCGGAGCAGGGCCCGCTTCAACTCCAACCCCGCCGAAAACCCCCCGGGGCCGGCAGCCGCCACCACCCGGTGGCAGGGCCAGATGATGGGCAGGGGATTTTCCGCCATCACCCGGCCCACCGCCCGGGCCGCCCGGGGATGGCCGGCCCGCCGGGCCAGTTCACCGTAAGTGATCACCTGGCCATAGGGCACCCGGGCCAGCACCTGCAGCACCCGGCGGGCGAAGTCTCCCAGGGGCGGGGGCGCCAGGCGCAGCTGGAAGCGCCGGCGCCGGCCGGCCAGGTATTCATCCAGCTGGCGCCGCGCCGGCTCGGTCCACCGTGGTCGCCGTTGCCACCACCCGCCCAGTCGCTCGATCTCGTCGGCCACCTGTTGGCGGCTGGCTGCCAGCAACACCCGCACCAGGCCGCGGGAACCGGCCAGCAACCACACCCGGCCCAGGCCTCTCGCCTCCAGGCTGGTCATGGCCAGCGCGGCTGTCACCGCACCAGCTCCGAGTTGACGGCGATGCGCAGGTTCACTCCGGTGGCGGTGCGTTCGTCACCATCGGCAGCGCTCAGGCGGCCTTTTATTTCCGTCTGGCACTCGCTCCTTATCAGGTTTCCCGTGTCCAGGCCGAAAAGGAACCGCCCCCGACCGCTGCCCTGCAGGTCGGCCAGTAGCTGGATATCGCCCAGGTCGCTCCGGCCGGCCAGGGTAATGCGTACCCGGGCGGAGATGCGGGCGCAACGCTGGCGCCGGCACGGCAACAATCGTTCCAGGGTGTAGTCTCCCTGCATGACCAGCTGCAGGTGCCGCCCGCTCCACAGGGGAACTTCCACCCGTCGCTCGACCTGCCAGCTTTCCCCGGCGGCCACGGTCCGGGAGGGAAACTCCAGGGTCAGCAATTGCTGGGCCCGGGCGAAAGCCAGGGCCACCTGGCGTACCCGCATTTCCCGGCCTTCCGCTCCCAGTTCCTCGGTCTTCAGCACCCGGCCGTGCTCGTCCCGGGTCACGACCAGGCGTATCCCCTCCATCTCCGGCACCCGCCGCAGCTCGTGAACCAGCCCCTCCGTCGCCTGGCTGGCCCGGAACGAACCCAGGGAGATCTGCAGCCGGGCCCGCCCGTCGCGAATCGCCAGCACCCGCTGGAGCATCTCCGCCTCGCTGTTGATGGTCGAGGTGCGCGCGGCCTCGGCTACCAGGTCGCTGGAGAGCCGGACTTGCTGGCGCACCTTGACCAGGTAGGCCAGTTGCTGGTCGCTGGCAAACCGGTAGCGCAGTTCGACGCTCTCGGCCGCTCCGGCCCGGGGAACCAGCAACCACAACCAGAGAAGTGCCGCCCCGGTAACGTAACTGGCAAGTCGCTTTCCGTGGTGGGAGCTAACCGCCGGCCAGATAGGCATCCAGCACCTCCTTGAGATCGAGCACCTGCCCCAGTTCGAAATCGACCGGGGCCCGCGTTCCGCCCGGTGTCAGCAGGTAACCCACCAGGCGCCGGGGGCCGCGTTGTTCCAGGTAGAAACGGTATTGCCCCTGTACCACCTTGAGACGGGCCTCGAAACGCAGGCGCCCGCCGTATGCCGATACCCTGGTGTCGCTTCCCAGCTTCTCCAGCAGCTCCTCCAGGTCCAGCGGCTCCAGGCCGGGCTCTGCCACCGGGGGCGCTGGAGCCGTTTCCGTGGCAGCCTCTTCCATGGCCTCGGTCAGCTCCAGCACGTCTTCCTGTTCCGCCTCCGCCGGCGTGGCGTCCGCCCCGGCCAGCCCGTCGGCCAGCCGTGCCAGGGCCTCGAGATCCCCGGTGGGCTCTCCGCCCAGTTCCAGGTTCCGGGACTCCACCGGCAGGCCATGCAGGCTGGTGCCATCGAGCGACTCCACCACCAGCCGCTGCCGCTGCCAGGCGGCCACGCCCAGGGTCCGGCCGGACAGCTTCACCTGCCCGCGAAGCAGCAGGGCATCTTCCACCAGGTCCACGAAGATGCCCATGGCCAGCAGGCGATCCCGCAACTTCCCCAACCGGCCCAGCTGCTCGCCGAGCCGGCGAGCCACGAGGGCACAGAACTGCGGCGCCGAGACCACCTGCTGCAGTGAAAGCGGGGGCAGTGAGTAGAGAAACCGTGGCGAGACGATCTTCACCCGCTCCGGGCCACAGGCATAGACGGTAAGCTCCTTGATGTCTTGGCCGGTGAGGGGATGGCGGAACACCCCGCCCTGCACCGGGATCACCGCCACCAGGCCACGCCGGGGATCGTCGGTGGGGAATTCGCGTGCCATTTTCTCGAGGCGCGCGCGTACCTCGACAAACCAGGCCGTGAAATTGTCGGCCGAGCCGTTCATGCCCCGGCCCGCCTCCGCCGCCGGGCCAGTCCCTCCGAGCGGCTCAACGAACAGCCGCAATACTGCTGGCGGTAGAACCCCCACTGCCGGGAAAGCTGCAGCGAACGCTCGAAACCGGCCTGTTTCTTGAGATCGACGTCCACGAAGGGAACTCCGCTTTCCGCCTCCACCTGCCGGCCGGTCTCGATCACCAGCCGCGAGTTCTTGTGCCGGCTCACCGTCAGGGTGACTCCGAAGGCATCGAAGTTGCGCCGCCGGGCCTCCTCGGCGGTGCGACGCAGGCGCAGCCGGAAGCACTCCTGGCAGCGGCGACTGCCCTCGGGAAGATGTCGCCAGGGCAGGATGGCCCGGCCCCAGTCGGCGGGCCGGTATTCGCCCTCCAGCAACTGCACTCCCTCCGCGTTGCAGAAGCGGCGCATTTCCTCGAGCCGTTGCCGGTACTCGGCGGCGGGATGGATGTTGGGCCCGTAGAAGAAGAAGCCCAGCCGCCACTGTACCCGCAACCGCTCCAGGGCCACGGTGGAGCAGGGAGCGCAACAGGCATGCACCAGCAGGCTACCGGAACCTGCCGGGGCAGCGCCGTGGTTATTTCTTCCCGGCTCCGGCATCGGCTCCCTGTCCCGAGAATTTCTCCCACACTCGCAGGGTGCTCAAGGCGGTACGCAGCTGGTAGTCACGGATGGCGTCCAGCAGGCGTCGTTCCGCCGACGAGGGCTGGTCTCGTTTCAGGTGCCCGCGCAGGTCTATTTCCCGGGTGATGCGCACCTCGGCCTGGTCGGCCGGCTCCTCGGCGGGAACCATGACGTCAGGCACGATGCCCTCTTCCTGGATGGAACGATGTGCGGGGGTGTAGTAACGAGCGATGGTCAGTTTCAGCCCCGAACCGTCGCGCAGGTCGATCACCTTCTGTACCGAGCCCTTGCCGAAGGAACGGGTTCCCATGATCACCGCCCGGCCGTGATCCTGCAGGGCCCCGGCCACGATCTCGGCCGCCGAGGCGCTGCCGCCGTTGACCAGGCACACCATGGGATAGTGGGGTTCGGTGCCGCGACGGTGGGCATAGGTCTTTTGCATGATACGCGCCCGGCCGCGCGTCTCCAGCAGCAGGCCGTCGGCGATGAAACGATCGGCCACGCGGATGGCCTGGTCGAGCAGGCCCCCGGGGTTGTTGCGCAGATCCAGCACCACCCCGCGCAGCTTGCCGCCGGCCTGCTTGGTGAGTTTCTTCAGGGTCTCCATCATGTAACGCTCGGTGCGTTCCTGGAAGGCGCGGATGCGGATCACCGCGTAGCCGGGCAGGGGCATGAAACCGTTGACCGGGTTGAGGCGAATGCGCTGGCGGATGAGGATGAAATCGCGCGGTTTTTCGAAACCGGCGCGGTCCATGGTGAGCACCACCTTGGTACCGGGCACGCCGCGGATGAGGCGGGCGGCCTGGGCGGTATCCATCTCCTCGGTGGACTTGCCGTCGATCTTCACCAGCCGATCGCCCGCCTCTATTCCCGCCCGGGCGGCCGGGGTGTCATCGATGGGACTGACCACCACCAGCCCGCCGTCCCGGGCCTCGAGCTCTATGCCCACCCCGCCGAAATGTCCCTCGGTGTCTTCCTGCATGGACCGGTACTGCTTGGGAGTCATGAAGGAGGAATGCGGATCCAGCGTCCGCAACATGCCGCGGATGGCCCCGTAGATCAGCTCCTCGGCGGATACCTGGTCGACATAGCTGCTGCGCACGGCATGCAGCACCTGCGCGAAGACGTCGATCTTGTCGTATACCTTGCCCCCTTCTCCGGCCCGGGCCGGCGCCGCCAGTGGCAACACCAGCAACAGCAACCAGCCGGCCGCACCCGTCCAGGATCTACTCGCCGTTCTCATGTTGTCCTCCCAGCACAGTGACCGGGCGCATCCTAGCATACGGACCGCCCGCTGGCGAGCCTGTAGCTAGTGCCTGCAGCTAGTGCCTGTAGCTAGTGCCCAGCTACGGTGAACTCCGTGCGGCAGACATCCTGGCCGCGAAACAGGTCGCACACGGCCTCGATGGCCTGCAGCTGAAAGTCGAGGTTGGGCTCGAATTGCAGTTTCACAGACAGGCCTCTACCCCGTGCAAGAATACCTGGAAGCTCTTGGATCGATTGCGTGCGGGCTCCATGTTCGGGGCGATTTTGCGTGCCGCCGCAATCTTGGGGTAACTGTTGCGATAAATCCTGTTCTGTTTCAGGAAACGGTGCAGCCTTTCCCATGTGCCGCCGTCATCGGGGTTATTGAAGATCCTGGGTACCCTTCTCCCCGATAGGGAGGTAAAGGCGGCTTGCAACGCGGCTGTATCCCCCATAAACCAGGCTTCCAGCTCTTCGACAACGATCCGCGTGACCACGCGAAAGTTCCAGGACGAATCTGGAGAAGTCTTCGTGCTCAAT
>QMME01000259.1 GCA_003647095.1 Deltaproteobacteria bacterium | reverse complement strand
TAGCGAGCAACGGTAAACGACCAGCTGTAGGCCGTCTGTCGCCGGTTACCGATCAGGTCGCGCACACCCGCCTCCAGCACCGCCGTGACCGTCTCCCCGGCCGGCAGAGGAGCCAGCATCACCAGGGTGGCCCAGCGGGTCTGCAGGTCGTAGCTGACCTTGCCGAAGAGATCGCGCTCTCCGCTGGAAACGTGAAACAAGCTGTCGTTCAGGGAATCGCGATCGATGTCCTCGTCGAACTGGATGGCGATGGTGGTATCGGCGGCCACGCCGCTACTGCCGGGTTCCGGCACCACCGCCACTACCTGGGGAGGAGCGGTATCCGGCTGCTGCCCGCCGCAGGCGGCCGCCAGCAGCACCAGGCCCAGCCAGCAGGCGCGCATGGTCAGAGGTTCCCCAGGATGAGCGGTAACCCGCTCTTGCCCGCGCCGATGACGATCACCTTGGTATTCTTGGAGTTGGCCAGTCGCTCGGTTGCCCCGATACCCTCGTAACGCAGCAGTTTGTCGTTGATGCTCTCGGTGATGATGCGGTTGCGCTCGGCGATACCTTGAGCCTCGATCTTCTTGCGCTCGGCCTCCTGGCGCTCGCGGGAGAGGGTGAACTTCATCTTCAATGACCGCTGCTCTTCCTCCAGCTTGTCCTGGATGGCCCGCTTGAGCTTCTCGGGCAGGTCGACGTTGCGGATCAGAATGGCCTCCAGGATGATGGGGCGATCCTTGAGCGCCTTCTGCATCTCCTCGAAGATGCCGCTTTCCACCTCCGAGCGCTTGGTGGAATAGATCTCCTCGGGCAGGTAGCGACCGCCTACCTTGCGGGCTTCGGAACGCAGCGTGGGGGCAACGATGACGTTATAATAGTCGGGTCCCAGGGTCTGGTGCAGCTCGGCCAGCCGCTTGGCATCGGGCCGGTAGCGAATGGACGATTCCAGGCGAATGGACAGGCCGTTGCTGGCCAGCACGTGCAATACTTCTTGCTTGTCCTGGGAACGTACATCGTAGGTGATCAGCTTGTTCCAGGGCGCCACGAAGTACCAGCCCTCGGTGTAGTTATCATCCTGAGTGCCGGAAAACGCCGTCCACAGTACACCCCCGTAACCGGAATCAACCTTGGCACAGCCGGCGGCCAGCCCCACCAGTAACAGCAACGGCAGAATCCACTTGTTCATATCGCTTCCTCCTTGAGTACTGACGTCAGGGCGGCCAACTTAGCACCTCCCGGCAGGCACTTGCAAGCCGGCTGTACAGAGAGCAGTATTCGTCCCGTGCAAGAAAGAGACTACTACGCCGATCCCCTGCGCTACGAAGCAGAGGTATCCTTCCTGGCCGCCGACGTGGCCTGGTATCGCGATCGAGCCCGGCAGCAGGGGGGAGCGGTGCTGGTGCTCGGTTGTGGTACCGGGCGCCTGCTGTTTCCCCTGCTGGCAGCGGGCCTGGAAGTGACCGGACTGGACTTGCGCCCGGCCATGCTCGACCGGGCCCGAGCCCGGGCCTTGACGCTGCCGCGGCAACTGACACGGCGGCTGGAGCTGGCGCAAGGAGATATGCGAGATTTCCACCTGCCCGGGCGTTTTGGCAGCGTTCTCATACCTCTCAACGGGCTGATGCACCTGCACCGGGACGAGGAGGTCAGCGCCTGCTTCGCCTGCGTGCGCCGGCACTTGCGACCCGGAGGACGGCTGCTGTTCGACGTCACCCGGCCGGTGCCGGAGCTGCTGCGCGACTTCGGCGGCCCGGAAGGTATCGCCATCAGGACGCTTCACGTCGCCGGCCAGCGCTACCTGCAGCGCGAAAGCCATCATTTCGATCCAGTCACGCAGATCAGCGAAACCGTGTTCACCTATGAACCGCTCGGCCCGGGCGGACAGCCATATCGTTGCCGGCTGCGCCTGCGCATGTTTACGCCGCAACACCTGGAGAAACTGCTGACAGACGCCGGCTTCGAGTGTTGTGAACACCTGGACGGGTTCGGCCTGCAAGTGGACACCGCGGAGTCGGCCACGCAGATCCTGGTGGCCAGGCCCGGGCGGCAATAGTTTGACTGGCGACATTACTTCTGCAACAATATCAGAAGGCTAACCAGGCATGGGAGTGTCCGCCAATGGCGTTTCGAGCCCTTCGTGTTTTCTTGCTGACAGTATTGCTTTCCGGGCAGGCGCCGGTGACAGCGGCACAGGAGCCCGCCCAGAAGAACTCTCCTGCCACTACCCGGGTAAAGCTGTTGCTGCTGCCGGTAAGGGTGGTCGACATGGGACGGCAACGCCTGGAACAACTCCTGCCAGTGGTCAAGCAGGAGTTGGACTCCCTGGGCATCTTCACCGTCGTCGATGCCAACGGCGACAACGAGCTGGCCCAGCGAGCCAACAAGCTGTTGAAAAAGAGCTGCTTGCGCGACGTGATCTGCACCCGGCAGGTTGCCGTTGCCTTCTCTGCTGATGTACTGCTCGCCATCCATGCCGAGCAGAGCGTTCAGGGCATCACTTTCACCATGTCCACCCTGGACGGCTCCACCGGCCGGCAGGTGCGCCAGGCCTCCGACTTCGCCTCGGCCCAGGACGAAGACCAGCAACGAGCCATGCGCTGGCTTACCCGCATGGTGGCCTCCCCCATCCTCACCGTCCTGGGCCGGGAAAGGGGCAACCTGGAGATTGCCTGCGAGGCCGGTGGGGCAGTGGTGTTTCTGAACGGCAAGCGCTTCGAGTTGAACAAGCAGAAGAAGTTCCGCCTGGCCCCCGGAGCCTTCGACGTGGTGGCCCAGGCCAAGGACTATAGTCCTTTCCACGACGTGGTAGTGGTTCGACCCGGCGAAATCCGGAAGTTGAAGATCGACCTGCAACCACTGCCCGGCACCCGCCTGGCCCGCTTGCGGGAGTTGCAGGCACGGGCAGAAAAGAAAAAGCAACAACCAGTGAAGACCAAGAAGAAGGAACCACCCCGCTTTTACCAGACCTGGTGGTTCTGGACCATTGTCGGGGTGGTAGCGGCCGGCGCCGCCGGTACTACAACCTACTTCCTGCTGAGCGGTGGTCCGTCCGGGCAAGGCCAGGTGGCCGCCACCTGGCGCTAGGCGGGAGCAAGTCATGAAGGCACCGCGCATACCTGTCATTCTTACGTTGGCCTGGGCCATGATGGCAGGACAGACCGGCACCGGCTGCGGTGACACCCCACCGGCGGGAGAGTTGGCGGTTCACCTGCTGTGGAACACCGATCTGCCGGCGGCTGCCCGCGGCGAGCTCAGCGGCCTGGTAAGCAGCGTGCACATCTCGGTGCGCTCGGGAAACACCCTGCTGGCAGAGTCGGATTGCGACTACGAGCAGTACCGTTGCCTGGTCGACGCCGTCGACGCCGGTAACAATCGCACCGTGGCGGCCGAGGCCTTCGACGCCAACAGCAACCTGCTCTATCGCGGCCAGAGCACGGGAGTGACGGTACGCAAGGACCAACTCCAGGAAGTAGCGGTGGAGATGCAGCCGGCCTATTCCTCGGACAACTACCCCCCGGCATCCATCGACGATCTGGCCGCCGAACTCCAGGGCTCGGACGTCATGCTCACCTGGACGGCCGTGGGCGACGACGTGCGCGCCGGCCAGGCCGAGAGCTACGACCTGCGTTGGGACACGGTCGAACTGAACGAGGGAAATTTCGGAGACGCCAACCAGGTTGATACCAATCGTCCCCGGCCCGCGGGCCAGGCCGAGAACATGCCCGTGCGGGGTCTGCCAGCCGGGGGCACATACTGGTTCGCCATCAAGGTAGCCGACGATGAAGGCAACACCTCGCCGCTGTCGAACGTGGTCTCCATTTCGGTGCCCGACTGATGGCACCGCAGGTCGGAAAGGAAACCACGGGAAAAGAGGTTCACCCATGAAAGGCAGACTGGCGCTCCTGTCACTGCTGCTACTGTTCCTGTCTTTGTCCCTGGCCGGTGCCTTGCCGGAGTGGCCGGTGCCGGCCCGGGCGGCACAACGCGTACTCAAGCCCGGCAAGATCGTCGTTCGCGGCCGCTGGCCCAAAAGGTCGCGCCGGGCAGGAAAGAAGACCAAGACCTTTTACCAGGTATCCGTGGGCCGCAATTTCCGTCTGGCAGCCGGAGGTCCGGTACGCCTGGTACTGCTGGTACGGGGGCTCAGGCGGGGCCAGGCCACCTTCACCCTGGTCAAGGGAACCTCCCAGGCCAGCGTGACGGTGGATCTGCACCCGGCGGTGTCCAGGGGTATGTACATCGCCCTGGAAGCAGGCACCAACCTGGTGCTTGTCAAGGCCGACCGGGATTTCCTGGTCCGCCCGGTAAAGGTTCGACGCCGGCCCCTGCCAAGCGAGCAGGAAGTAAAGTGGCAACCGGCAACACCACCGGCAGCCGCGGCGCGGCAGCCGGCTCCCCCGTCCCCCCCCGGGCAGGGAGTCGGCAAGAAGGCAACCGGCGAGGCCGACAAGCCGGCCCTGCCTGCCTTGCCCCCGCTCGTTCCGACCCCGGCTCCCGAGAAGCCCGTCGTCTCCCCGGTAGCCAAGAAGCCCGTCGCCGCCACGACTCCCCAGACATCCCCGGCGCCACCGACTACCGGCAAGCCGATTGCCTCTCCGCTACCGCCAGCGGGGCAGGAAAAACCCGCGGCCCGGGTGCAGGTGGAACGCCGGGTGGTAGGCGAAAAACGCATATCCGCCAAGCCGCCGCTCGATCCCAGCGGTGTCAGCATGTTCGGACAACGCGGCCTGTGGCGCGTCTGGAGCTCCCGCTCCTACCAGACCCGCAGCGTGGTTGTGTCCTCATCGGTGGAGTTTTTCAAGTCCTCGGGTTTCATCACCAGCGGCGACAGCAACCAGCGCCTGCAGGGACGCCTGGTGGCCGCGGGCGTGCCCCTGCCGGGCCTGGAAATCAATGCCGGCTTCTCCATCATCTCCAATCAGAACACTTCCTTCGATCCCTCGGAAAGCCAGTCCATAGGCGACCCTTTCCTGGGAGTGCGTTACGGCTACCAGCTCACCAACTGGTTTGCCCTGGGTGCCGGGTTGCAGTCGGTATTTCCCACCGGGCGCAAGTTCTCGCAGCTTTCCACCGAGGGCATCTCCACCCGCATCCTTTTCGCCTTCGACTTCATGCCCCTTCCGGAATCGCTGATCTCGCTCAACATCGGTTACCACTTCGACAACTCCAAGCGTATCTTCGACTACCCATTGAACCCCGCCCAGCAGTTCGCCGCCGGGATCTATCCTCACGACCAGTTGCTGCTGGGGCTGGGAGTGGCCTGGCAGTTCGGACCGGTGGCTCCCTTCCTGGAGTACGGCTCGGCGCTGGCCCTGGGCGCCTCCGACATGGGCTTTAGCGACAGTCCCAACTGGCTCACCCTGGGAGTGAGGGTGTGGCCCCTGCGCTTCCACGACTTCCAGATCCTGGCCGCGGCCGACATCGGGCTCAGCGCCACCGGTGGTTCGGAGTCCGCCCCCACCCGCACACCTCCCTACAACATCATCCTTTCCGTCTCCTACGATTTTGGCTCCACGCCTCCCCCGGACGTGGTAGAGCGGGAAGTCGTACGCGTGGAGAAGAAGGAGATGCCATGCCGGATGGGTTCCCGTCCCACCGGAGCCGGCTCGCGGGTGGTGGGCCGGGTGGTCGACGCAGATACCGGCAAGCCCATCGGCAGCGTCCGCGTGGTCATGGGCGGCAAGGAGCCGGCCATCTTTCTATCCGACCCCGAGCAGGGACGCTTCTTTACCTGTCCCATGTCACCGGGGCCTGTTCGCCTGCGCGTCTACCGGGACGGTTACCGCGAAGACAGCCAGGTAGTCCTGGTCTCGGACCGGCCCGAGACCCCGGTGACCATACGCATGGTTCGTACCGGCGGAGTGGCGCACGGTACCGTCAAGGGCACGGTGCGCTCGGTAACCGGCCTGACCCTGCCGGCGTTGATCAGCGTGCCGGCGCGCAACGTGAGTTTCCGCGCCCAACGCAACGGCTCTTTCTCGCACCGCCTGGAGACGGGCAGCTTCGACGTGCTCATCTCCATGCCCGGTTACGTGACCCAGCGGCGCAAGGTCAAGCTGGAGGCCGGTGACGTGGTGATACTCAATGTCGAACTCTACCCCAAGAAGTA
>QMME01000258.1 GCA_003647095.1 Deltaproteobacteria bacterium | reverse complement strand
TGAAGGCACCCTGGTGGTGGCCGAAGAGCATGCTCTCCAGCAGGGTTTCGGGAATGGCCGCGCAGTTGACCACCACCAGGGGCCGGGCGGCACGGGGCGAGTTGAAGTGGATGGCGTTGGCCACCAGCTCCTTGCCGGTGCCGCTTTCGCCCTGGATGAGCACCGGCGCGTCGGTGGGGGCCACCAGCTCTATTTGTCGTTCCACCTCCAGCCACTGGGGGTTGAGACCCTTGATGAGGAACGGACGCCTGCTTTCTTCCTGCTTGGACCAGTATAGCTGGGCCCTCCTCAGGTACTTGGCGGCCGAGGCGGCCAGGCCGGTGAGTTGCTCGATACTGCTTTCATCGAAGGCGTCAGGCTGTTGCGACGATACCGAGATCACGCCGATGGCTCGCTGCTGGTAGGGGATGGGTACCGCCACCACCGAGCGCACCTCCAGGAAGTAGGGCGAGTAGTTCTCGTCTTCGAGGGTGTCGCGGCACAGGTAGGGACGATTGTTGTGGATCACCCACAGGGCGATACCGTTGGGACGGTTGTCGCGCCGGGGCCGCAGCACCACCCCGGGCAGCTTGATGATCACCCCGTTGACGTAGTGGAAGTGCACTGCCAGTCCCTCGGCCTGCTCGTCCCAGAGAAAGATGGCGCCGTTGCGCGCTCCCGTTGCCTCCAACGCCAGCTCCATTATTCGCCGCTCCAGCCCCTCGGCCTCCACCGAGTGCAGCTCCCTGTCGGCCTGGGTTATTAGTTCAATCTGGCGCATAATATTTGCATTTTTGCAAAAACTTTCCCTGGTTTGCAAGCAAAATCTTCCCGCCCACAACATCGACCCATCTCCCCGCTGGAACAGGCAGAAAACACGCGGGCCTGTCCCCCGTGTTTTAACTTGTGAAACGCGTAGATACAGTGGGCCTGTCCCCGCGGCTCGAGCGGGGGTGGGGGAAAAGTGAGGATGGCTTCCGTATGCATGGTGGCATGTAACTTGCTTGCCAGCGGGCGAGTATTGAAAGGACGAGGTGAGAAATGGCAACTTCGGAAAGACTCTTTGCGGTGATGGTAAGTGTGGCGATGCTGGTCGCCGGGGCGGGGTGCGGTGTTGGTGCAGGTCTCGGCGTCGATCTATCGGATACCCAGGGTTCGGTGCAGATCGCCGATTCCCGGGGGCTGCTGGCTTTCGTAAACGACCAGGGCCTGGTCACCAGGGAAATGCTCGACGATGAATGCGCCCTGCGGGCCGATGCCGCCAGCAACATCGTGGTGCACCGCGACGGGCGCGACGGCCTGGCCGGCAGCGACGACGACGACCTGTTCAACTCCCTGGCGGAACTGGACGCCGTGAAGCAGGTGGGGCCCGAGACCCTGCGTTCCCTGTACCTGTGCGCGGCCGCCCACGATTACCTGTTTGCCGACCGGCGCGGCCTGCTCGATTTCGTCAACGACCCGGCCGGGGCCGATGTGGACACCCTGGACGGCCGCTGCGCCCTGCGCTCCGACTCGGCCCGCAACATCGTCGCCCACCGCGACGGCCCCGACGGACGGCCCGGCACCGCCGACGACAACCCCTTCGATGACCTGGCCGAACTGGATGGCGTGGAGATGGTGGGGCTCAGCTCCCTGGGGCAGCTTTACCTGTGTGCCGACGACCTGGGCTACGTGCTCGACTGGTTGCCGCCGGGCACCGACCAGGCCCAGGTGGTGGGCACGCTCGGCGAGGTCGAACCGGGACTGCGCGAGGTCATCCTGGAGGATCTCGCCCTGCGGGCCGCGCAACTGGCCGACCCAACCGCCGGCTCCCCGGTGGTGTTCGCCCAGGCCATCAGCTACCTGTCGGGCGGACGGCAGGTGGGCTACGAGGTGCGCTTCGTGCAACAGCTTGTCGGCGATGATACCGGTGCCCGCCTGTGGATCCTGTTTCTGTTGGATGCCGACTACCTGGTGAAGGATACCTCCACCGAGATCACCTCCGGTGGCGTCAGCCCGTAGGTTTCGTCAGGTTCCGAATTCCTCCTGCAGGTGCTCGAGCGCCGTCTCGGCCGCCTGCCGGCCCACCAGGGTATTGAGCATGGGCTTGAGGGAATCGAATATTTGCGGCAGGTGCCTGGGCTGCAGCTGCTCGGGGCTGCAGCCGATGGTCTTCAGCGCGAAGGTGCGTACCGCCACCCTGGCGTTGTTGGGACCCAGATAACGGGATAACTGCGCGGCCAGCCTGTCGGCGAGGGACTCATCGTTCATCTGTATACCGCCCCCTTCATGATCGGCGGTAATAATAGCACAACACCGGTCGCGTTTCCAGCCGAAAAACAACGACCGGAATCCACTCGCCGCCGAGTGTCAGTGCAGCACCCGCACCAGCCGCTCGAACAGCTGCTTGTTTTCCCTGAGCACCTTCTCGGAGCCGTAGACGCAGAGCACGGCGTGCTTGAGGATGTCTTCCACCAGCTTGGCCATGTCCCGGATGTCTTCTTGCCGGGTGGCCAGGATCTCGGTGCGCTCGGCCTGGCGCTGCTGCTGGCTGACGTGCCGCAGGTGGTACGACACCGCCGCCTCGCCCTTGCCCGCCGGCGTCCTGGGCTGGTCCAGGCGGGCGATGGTGCCGATGATGTAGCGGGTCATCTCGGCGTCGCTGGCGGAAAAGCCCTGCAGGTAGGCCGCCGCCCCGTCGAAGGCGGTGAAGGTCTTGCGCAGGTTGGGATCCCGGTAGGAGGCCAGGGTGGCCAGGCCATCGCGCGAGAATGACGCCCAGGCCCCGTAGGCACCGCCCTTGATGCGAATCTCGCGGGTGAGGTAATCGCGGCTGAGGATCTGGCGCAGCACCTGCATGCGCCCGCGGAACTGGTAGCCCAGGGCCCGGAAGTCTGCGGACCGGTAGACGTATTGCACCTTGGAGGGCGCCAGCAGCCCCTCGTTGCGGGCCTCCGGCGCCAGCTTGAACTCCTGCAGGCGGGGCGGATCGTCGCCCAGGGCCGCGAGCAGGGTGCCGATGTGCTTTTCGAACACCGGGTAGTCTTCTTCCGAGCAGGTAACCGCCAGCAGCAGCCCGCGCCGGGAAAACAGCAACCCGGCCAGCATCTGCAGGTCGGCGGCCAGCTGCCCGGAATCCCGGGAGTAGTGCCTGAACAGTTTGTCGACCTGCTTGAAGTAGCTGAGCCCGCTGGTGACCTCGCCGTACATCCCCCTGCTGCCCAGGTAGGAGGCTGCGCGCTGGTAGGCCAGGTAACTGCCCGCCGAGCGCACCATGCCCTGCAGGCGCGAGTACAGCTCGCCCAGGACTTCTTTCAGCCGCTGGTCGTCTGTCAGCCGGGTGCGCAGCAGCACCTCCCGTTCCAGTTCCACCAGCTTGGCGAACTTGGGGGTGAGCGCCTTGGCCCGGGCCTCCAGCTTGGGCTGGAAGTTCTCCGGCTGGCGGCTGTCGGGAAACAGCGACAGCGACAGCGACAGGCCCCCGGTGTGTATGTTCAGCTCGGTGTTCAGGCGCCCGTAATCGTAGTTGGCGGTGTCCATCTGCCCCCAGACGTGGGCCAGCACCGGCAGCAGCCAGACCATCTCCTGGGGAACCACCCGGGCGTCGAACAGCAACCGCAGGTAGATGATGCCGTTGGTGGACTGCGGGGCGAACAGCACCGGCACCCCCTTCACCTGGCGCTGCTCGAGCGGAAAACTCTCGGCCTGGGGATCGAGATCGGCGATGCCGAGCATGGGTATCTTGGCCACGTCCTCGGGCCGGTCGGGAGTCGATTGCCAGACCCGCAGGTCGGCCGTCTGCTTGACCAGCCGGGCGATCTCCGCCGCCGGCAGCTTCTTCTTCATCTCGCGTAGTTTCTGGCGCAGGCCGGCCAACCTTTGCTGCTCCAGGCCCTGCTGGGGCTCGACCACCGCCAGCACGGCATGCTTGTTGTCGAGCAGGTACTTGCGCACCATCCCCTCGAGCAGCGGTTCGTGCAAGGCCCGGCGTACGTAGGCCAGCGACTTGTCATAGGCCAGCGCCGGCAGGGGATCCCCGGCGAACATCCAGGAGCGCAGGGAGAAGTAGGTGTAGACCAGGCCCTTGGGAAAACCGCCGTAGTCGGCCTCGCGCAGCATGAATTCCTTGCGGTTGATGACACCCTCGATGTCCTTCTTGTCGATGCCTTCGGTAACCACCCGGCGCAGGGTGTTAAAGACGATGTCGCGGAACCGGTCACGGTCGCCGGCGTTGGCGTTCTTGACCACGATACCGATGACTCCCTGCTTGAGCTCGTCGTAGCTGGCATAGACGTCGTGGCCGATGCCGGCGTCCTGCAGGGCCCGGCGCAGGGGGGCGGCCGGCAGGTTGACCAGCACGTCGGTGAGTACGTCCAGGGCCATGGACAGTTGCTGGTCACCGGCCCCGCCGGCCACGAAGGCCAGTTCCAGGAAGGTCTTGTCGCTGGGGTCTTCCTCGGGGCCGATAGGGTAGTGGTCGCTGACCTCCTTGATCTTGTCAAAGGCGGCTTGCTGCCTGAGCTCGGGTACCGGCGGCTGGCGCTTGAACTCGGCCAGGTAGTTCTCGTCTATGAACTTCAGCTCCTGGAGCACATCGCCGTCTCCGTAGATGGTGATGTAGCTGTTGGAGGGATGGTAATAGGTACGGTGGAACTCCAGGAACTTCTCGTAGCTGAGCTGGGGGATGTTGTCGGGGTAGCCGCCCGAGGAATGGCCGTAGGTGTTGTCGGGAAACAGCGCCCGGGAGACGATGAAGTCGAGCACCCGCGCCGGCGAGGAGAAGGCTCCCTTCATCTCGTTGTAGACGATGCCGTTGTAGGCCAGCTCGCCGTCGGGCTGGGCGAGCTCCAGCCGCCAGCCTTCCTGCAGGAAGATGCGCTTGTCCTGGTAGATGCGCGGGTGAAAGACGGCGTCCAGGTAGACGTTCATGAGGTTGACGAAGTCCTTGCGGTTGCGACTGGCCACCGGGTACATGGTGAAGTCGGCCGAGGTCATGGCGTTGAGAAAGGTGTTGAGCGAGCCCTTGGCCAGGATGTCGAAGGGGCTCTTGACCGGGAACTTGCGCGAGCCGCCCAGCACCGAGTGTTCGAGGATGTGAGGCACCCCGGTGTCGTCCTGGGGCAGGGTCTTGAAGGAGATGCAGAAAGTCTTGTTGTCGTCCGCGCTGGCCAGCTTGAGCAGGCGGGCGCCGCTGGCGACATGCTCGAACAGGTAGGCGTCGGCGGATATCTCCTTGACGGGCCGGTGCTCGAGCAGCTTGAAGCCGTGGTAGATCTTGCCCACCTGCAGGTCCCCGGCGCGGGCCACCTGGGTCAGGGTTGCCATCAGCAACAGTCCTCCAGCCAGTACCAGTCTGTGTACCGTGCCTGCCATCTCGACCTCCGCGTGTTAGTGGACATGTGCCTCCCGTCAGGGCGCCAACATTAGGACAGGCCGGGGGCGATGGCAAGGTTGACCGTAGCCGCCGGGAGACTTATCTTGACCGCGCCATGGGCGAGTTCTTCCAGGTGGTCACTCACGAGCAGGCGCTGGCGGCCATCTTGCCCCTGATCGAGCCGCTGGGTGATCGGGAGCGCCTGCCCCTGTCCGCGGCCACCGGCCGGGTGCTGGCCGAAGGGGTGCCGGCACCGCATCCACTGCCCCAGTTCGCCCGCTCGGCCATGGATGGCTTTGCCATCCGGGCCGCCGACAGCCACGGAGCCGGCGAGGGAGCGGCCGCCGAGCTGGAAATCGTGGGGGAGGTGCCCATGGGGGGGCGGCCCTCGCTGCGGGTGGGACCCGGCCAGGCGGCGGTGATTCACACCGGGGGCATGCTGCCCGAGGGCGCCGATGCCGTGGTGCCGGTGGAGTATACCCAGCAACTGGAAGACGGCGTGGTGGAAGTACTGCGGGCGGTCGGCGGCGGCCAGCACGTCATCCAGGCCGGCGAGGACTATGCCGCCGGGGAAGTCCTGGTGGAAGCGCGCCGTCGCCTGCAGGCGCCCGAGCTGGGTGCCCTGGCCGCCTGTGGAGTGACCGAGGTGGAGGTGATCGTTCCCCCCCGGGTGGCCATCCTTTCCCAGGGCGATGAGCTGGTGGCGCCCGAACGGCAACCGGCCCCGGGCCAGGTGCGCGACATAAACAGCCTGGCGCTGAGCGTGCTGGTCGACCAGGGC
>QMME01000257.1 GCA_003647095.1 Deltaproteobacteria bacterium | reverse complement strand
CGGAAAAGAACCTGGCCTCCACCGAGGTGGCGCTGACCGCCGAGGGTGATAGCCAGGCCGGTGGCTGCTCCACCTCCGGCAATGCCGGCGGCCTGGGGCTGCTGGGCCTGCTGCTGGGCCTGGCGCTGCTGAGACGTAGGTCGTAACCCGAAGCCCTGTACGGGCTTCCTTTCCCTATCCAACTGCCGGGCCGCTTGGGCGGCCCGGCAGCTTTTCGTGGTGGTTTTACCGACAGCCTGCAGCGAACATTCCTCCTGTGAAGAGGTGCCATTTCCGGTGCCGAATTCCTTGACTAGCGAACCAGCCACGTATACAATTCCTGCCTTGTGAAAACCCAAAAGGAAACAAGGGTGTTTGCTCAACCCGGACGGTCTCTGCAAACTGCCCGGGTTGCTTGCGCGAGGGTTGGGCAGAAAACCGGAGGTTGCGGGTCTCGGCAGGGACGACAACCTCACAATCGCTGATGGGAGAGACAGGCAATGGGCTTTCTGGAACAATTCAATCCCTTTTCTCGTTCCGGTATCTGGATGTTTCTGATCCTCATGGTGTCGGTCTACATCGTGACCATCGTGGTGGAGCGGGCCTACGCCCTGTGGTTCCGGTTCAAGATAGATGCCAGCCAGATCCTGAGTCGTATCATTTCCTTCGTCGACTCCAACAACTACAGCCGTGCCATCGAGGTGTGCAACAGCCGGCAGAACCACCCCATGTGTATGGTCTTGAAGTCTGGTCTGCTCAAGGCCAACCGCAGTGACGTGGAAATACGCCGCGCCATCGAACAGGCCACCATGAAGGTGGCGCCCCAGATACAGAAACGCACACCCTACCTGGCCACACTGGCCAACGTGGCCACCTTGCTGGGGTTGCTGGGTACCATATTCGGCCTGATCATGGCTTTCGAGGGCGTGGAAATGGCCTCGGCCGCCAAGAAGCAGGAGGTTCTGGCCCGTGGTATCTCCCTGGCCATGAACACCACTGCCTTCGGGCTCATCGTGGCCATTCCCACGACCATCGCCCATGCCGTGCTCTCGGCTCGCCAAAACAGCCTGTTGGACACCATCGAGGACAGCGCCATGACCCTGTTCAACCACCTGTCGGCCAAGAACCGCATGGGAACCATGAAGAGATAAAGCTGTCCAAGGCATTGTCAGGAGCGGAGCGAGGCGCCAGATGCCAGGCATACGGGAAAGCGAAAAACCTGTCAACCTGAACATGGTTCCCATCATGAACCTGTTTCTGGCCATGATTCCCTTTCTGCTCATGTGCGCCGCCTTCTTCCAGGTGTCGGTCATCAATGCCTCGGTGCCGGCGTTGAGCGAGGGTGGTGACCAGGACCAGGAACCCAAGAAGGAGTTGAAGAAGGTAACCCTCAACGTGCAGATCGGGACCAATGGCTTCACCATCTCGGCCAGTGGCGACCAATCCGAGGATGAATTGAAGAAGATCGGCGGCACCATTCCCAAGAAGAACAACCAGTACGACTTCGACAAGTTGGCCGAGCGCATCAAGGCCATTCACGATCACTATCCCAAGAGCGACACCGTCATTCTCCTGCCCGGCAAAGACACCCTCTACGACACCCTGGTCAAGACCATGGACGCCACTCGCGAACGCATTCTCGACAAACGGCTCGATACCCGCGAGCACCTGTTCACCAACGCCGTGGTGTCGTCGATCCTCTAGGCGGGGACGGGGACGAGACATGTTTGCCAAGAAAAAGCGCCGCCAGCACGAGCAGCTGAACCTGAACCTGACCTCGATGATGGACATGTTCACCATCATCCTGGTGTTTCTGATCTTCAGCTTTTCCTCTCAGGATCAGAACCTGAAACTGGATCCGGACCTGACCCTGCCGGAATCTACCGCAGCCATCGAGTTCAAGTGGGCCATCAACGTCAACCTGACTCCCACCGAGTTGCGGGTGGAGCAGAATACCATCGCCAAGGTCAAGAAGGGCAAGTTCGCCAACGTCAAGGTGGACACCGATAAGAAACGCATCATTCCGCTTTTCAACCTGCTCAAGAAGTTCAAGGACATCGAGAGCCGGGAAAAGGTCAATCCCACAGGTGACGAGACGGTGATTGCCTTCCAGGCGGACAAGAACCTGCCCTTCGAGGCCATAGACCTGGTCATGAAAACGGCTGCCCAGGCTGGTTATCCCAACTTTCGTTTCGTGGTGCTGAAAAAATGAGTACCGCGCGACAACTGGCAGCTGCTGGTGTTGGATAGTGCAGGCGAGACTGGTCCCGACCCCGGACGGAAACGCTTGCGCGGGCAGTCTTGAAGGAGGTTGGCATGTCACGCCGGCTATTGATGATGGCCCTGGTGTTGTTGTGGCCCCTGGCTGGCTGGGCCGAGGTGGCGGCGCTGGCTGAGCGGTCGGTCCCGGTGTCGTTGTCCGGCGAGCGGGAGTCCAACCTGCTGGCCCGTCGGCGTCGGCGCAGGCCGCGGCGTCGCAAGCCACGCCGGACCAAGCCGGCCGCCCCGCCGGCCGCGACGCCCGCTCCAGCCCCCGGCCCCAATACCCAGCCGCTGGGTCGGGTGGGAGGTACCACGCGTATCGAGTTCGAGGGGCAGCTGATCAAGGGCCAGACCACCAAGGCCGGAGAGGTGCAGGTGCTGGAGCGCAGGGACACCGAACTCAAGAGCATGGTCAAGAGGCGCACCAGTTTCCGACAGGAGATCATCCACACCGTGTTCCCGGACTTCAAGAAATAAGGGTGAAGAGATGGCTCGACAACCGGCAATCCAGGGTCCCACCGTCCTGCAGGTGTTCATCTTCCGCGAGGGTAGATTCTGGGGCACTGAGTGCTTCTCGCAGCCGGCAGTGGTGATCGGTCGCAGTCCCGACTGCGACTTGCAGCTCGACGACGACATCACTTCCCGCAATCATGCGCAGATCAGTGTCACCGCCGACGGGCTGGTACTCGAGGACCTGGGCAGTTCCAACGGTACCTTCGTCAACGGGGAGGCGGTGGAACGTTGTTTCGTGGAGAGCCGCGACGAGATCAGCATAGGTTCCTTCGCCTTGAAGGTGAAGTTGCTGTCCAAGTCCAAGCCGGCGGGCCGGTTCCGTGACGAGACGCGTATTCTCGATCGCGGCGTCGTGCGCGAGGACCTCACCGAGGTAGTGCAGCCCGAACAGGTGGATGCCGACATGGTGGTGGGTGAGGGCGAGGCGGAGGCGGAAATCGAAGCGCCCACGCGGGCCGAGCCACCTCCCGAACCGGTACGCCCGGTTCGCGAGGTTGACGCCGGGCGCCAGGCCATAGCCGATGCCCTGCGCGAGGAACTGGACGCCTTCGATTCCTTCGATGTTCCCAGTACCGAGAAGCTGCAGGTCCCGGATGAGGTGGTGGCCGAACCAGAGGCACCGGCGGTACCCGACGAGTTCGAGGCCCACACCCAGGTGGAGCCGGCTCCGGCTGGTCGCACCGGCTTGCAGGAAGAGGTGGATCGCTCCACCCGCTGGCTTACCCCCGAACCCGAGGAGGGGCCATCCCTGGAACTGGAGAGTTCTTCCCGGCCCGCCCAGCCGGGTGTGGCCGCCGGCGCGGAATCCCTGGTGGCGCAACCGGAACCTGCTTCCACCATCCAGGTCTCCGATGAACTGTTGCAGGGCGAAGAGCCCGAACCTGCTCTTCCCGAGGGGGCCTGGGAGGATTACCAGGAGGAAGTCGACGACGAGGACGAGGAAAGTGTTCCCCGTGATTTCGTGGAACCGTTTTCCCTGCTGAACAACCTCATTCGCGAGAACTTCGCCGAGCCCCAGGTGCCCACAGAGCCCCTGCCGGTGCTGGAGGTGATCGGCTACACTCCCCAGGAAAAACAAGTGATGTTGTACGACCAGGTGGCTCGTGGCAAACGCTACCGTATCGGGGCCAGCCGCTTCCGCCTGTTGCGGTTCGACGACCAGGCGTCGTGTACCATCAATTTCACCGACGATTTTTCCGGCGGGGTGATAACCGGCGGGCAGACCGTGTCGGTCGACGACCTGAAGACTTCAACCAACCTGGTGGGTACCCGCAAGGGGCGCAAGATCTACCGCTACAAGCTGATGAAGGGTGATTACGGCAACCTCATCACCGGCGGACAGGGTTGGTTCATACGTTTCGTAAACCCGCCCCGCTTGCCTCCCCTCAAGAGTTCCTTGAAACTCAATCCCACCACCCTCAAGATATTCGGCTCGTCGTTTCTGGCCCATGTCATCCTCATCGTGGCCATGAGCTTCTTTTCCAAGCCGGTGGAGGCGGGCAGCGATGCCGACATAGATCGTTTTGCCAAGGTGGCCATGAAGGACATCCAGGCCGAGGTTCCCGAACCGGAAGCGGAAGTGCCACTCGACGAATTGCCCAAGCCCGAGGAACAGAAGACCGAGGAGCAGAAGCCCGAGGAGAAGAAGCCCGAGGAAGAGAAGAAACCCGAGAAGAAGGTCAAGCCCAAGAAGACGCGCCGGCGCAGCAAAAAGAAGGGTAGCGGCGGCGGTGGCGGTGGTGGTGGTGGCGGCGGAGTGGGTATGATGGCTGCCCTGGGCAACCTCAACAAGAATCGTCCTTCCTCCAATATCGTGGCGGCCGTGTCCAACCTGGATGCCGTACGCGTGCCCGGGGCTCGTTCCCGCTACAAGGTTTCGGGTATCGTCACCAAGTTGCCCACTTCCAGCGTGGTGGTGTCGCGGGGGCGGGGAGTCGGCGTCAAGGCCGGCATCGACCTGCTACGCGGCGGCAAGGGTCGGGGTGGTCGGGCCGGTATCGGTCCCGGGGCCCTCGGTGGCGGCAAGTCGGGCCGGCGCGGAGTGGGCGGCGTGGTTTTCAAGGCCCCCAAGCGACGCATGAAGGTTCGCGGGCACTTGAGCCGGGAGGCCATCGCCAAGGTGGTACGCAAGCACCTGCGGGAAATCCAGTACTGTTACGAGAAGAACCTGCTGCTCAACCCCAACCTGCAGGGCAAGGTAATCATGGAATGGACCATCACCCTGTCGGGCTCGGTTTCCGTGGTCAAGACCAAGAAGAACACCATGGCCACTCCCACGGTGGCCATGTGTATCGGGGCCAAGATCAGGGGTTGGAAGTTCCCCCGGCCCAAGGGCGGGATCGTGGTGGTGACCTATCCCTTTATCTTCAACTCCATCGGGTTCTAGGCAATGGTCCCTGGGGAGGAGACACCATGCATTTGACAGGGCGTGGAGCACCTGGAGGAATGGCCCGGCCGTCGCGCCGGGCGGCTTTGCTTGTGGGTATTCTGCTGCTGGCGATGGCGGGAATGGTCCGGGCCCAGGATGAAGACATCGACCAGGGTAAAGTGTACGCCATTCAACCGCGCAACTACCGCATGAGCCATGAGTTCTCGGTGGCTGCGGCCTTCCTGCCACTGGACGCTTTCTACAAGTTCTTCGCCATCAGCGGTCACTACGTGTTGCATTTCAATGAACTGTGGGCCTGGGAGGCGGTGCACCTGTCGTTCAGCAAGTACCTGGATATTGACACCGGTCTCAAGAAGCAGATGATGGACGACTGGGATGTCAGTCCCACCGACACGCCCAAGATCGACTATTTCCTGGATACCAACCTGATGGTGAAACCTCTCTACGGCAAGATGGCCCTGTTCGACTCCTGGGTGGTGTACATGCAGTCGTACTTCATCCTGGGACTGGGGGCGGTCAAGTACGAGACCGCCTGGTTTCCCACCATCGACGTCGGTGCTGGATTACGGGTCTTTCTCAACAATACCCTCTCGCTGCGGCTGGAAGTCCGCGACTACGTGACCATCGGTGAGGGGGGAGTGGACAACGCCCTATACTTCGGTCTGGCCTTCTGCTACAACGCCTTTGCCGAGGAAAAGACCGTCGCCCGGCAACCGGGGAGGTAAGACAGCATGCGCACTTGCACACGCAGGAACGGGACGGCATGGGGGATGCTGGCGCTGGTGGCTTGCCTGGGCGGACTGCCGCTCAGGAGCCAGGCCGGTGAAGCCGGGGCCTGGAGCAGTGAGCGCTACGGTCCCATCCAACGGCGTCTGTTCGACCTGGGACACGAGTTGTCCTTGGGGTTTTCCTACCTGCCGCTCGACGCCTACTACAAGGGTTACGGTGCCCAGATCGCCTATACGATTCACTTCAACCACGT
>QMME01000256.1 GCA_003647095.1 Deltaproteobacteria bacterium | reverse complement strand
CAGTGTCGAGCTGTTGCAATCGTCGTCGAGGCCGTTGCAGGGCACCTCGCTGGATCCGGGATGAACGCTGGGATCCGTGTCCAGGCAGTCGTTGCCGCAGCCGACGGTATAACCGTCGTTGTCGGCATCGCTGGGATTGGGGTCATCGGGAGTAGCGGCGTTGCAGTCATTATCCACAAGGTCGCAGGCCACTTCATCGGCACCAGGATTGATGGTATGGTTGGTATCGTTGCAGTCTCCTCCACAGCCGCGACTGTAACCGTCACCGTCGGCATCAGTGGGATCGGGATCATCGTGGGTGGTGGAGTTGCAGTCGTTGTCAACCCCGTCACATTCGATCTCCTCGGCACCGGGATTGATGGAACCATCGGCATCGTTGCAGTCGCCGCCGCAACCAACGCTGTAGCCGTCCAGGTCCTGGTCGGAGGGATCGGGATCATCAGCGCTGGCAGGGTCGCAGTCATCGTCGATGCCGTTGCAGGGCACTTCGGCATGACCGGGGTAGATGTCGGGATCGTCATCGCGGCAGTCACCGCCACAAGCACTCACCCCATCTCCGTCGGCGTCTTCACCGTCTGGGGTTTGCGGATCGCAATCATTGTCGAGACCGTCGCAGGGAATCTCGGCCTGGCCGGGCTTGACCTCGGGCCTGCTGTCGTCACAGTCTCCTCCGCATACGGAAAAGCCGTCTCCGTCGTTGTCCACGTCGTCGGTGGTCGTGGGATCGCAGTCGTCGTCGATGGAATTGCAGTAGATCTCGCTGGCGTCGGGGTTGACCGCGGCGTTGCTGTCGTCGCAATCACCCTGGCAGGGCCAGAATCCGTCGCCATCACCATCGATCTCCTCGGCGGGTAATTCGCCGTCGCAGTCGTTGTCCAGGCCGTCGCACTTCTCGTCCTCGGGCCATACCGCCCCTTCACAGACCCCGCTCCAGCGTCCGTCGATGCAGTGCTCTACACCGATGTCGCACTCTCCGACCTTCGTCCCCGGGCCGCATTCGCGAACCTCATCGGGCTGGCACTCGACTTCACCATCACCACCATCGTTGCCGCCGCTGTCACCACCGTCACTGCCGGCATCACCCCCGTCGCTGGTTTCAGCTATGCACTTGCCGGTATTGGTATCGCAGTGCTCCCCCTGGGGACAGTCGTCGTCGGACAGACAGCCCTGGCCGCCATCGCTGTAGGACTGGCAGATGCCGTCGTTGCAGAACATTCCCTGCGGGCAATCATCCGAATTTGTGCAAAGCTGAACACCGCCGTCGTCATCGCTGACTGTGTCGCCGCCACAGGCAATCCCCAGCAGCAGTGACAACACCAGGGAAAAATGTCCCAGGTATCTCATGGCAACCTCCACAAGCCAATAATACCGCTACATTATACAGTATTTCCTGGTGGAGGGGAAGATTGTCTCAGCGGAAGCTGGTGGGATCGATTCCGTGGCGCTTGAGCAGCTTGTAGAAGTTGACGCGGTTTATTCCCGATATTTCCGAGGCCCGGGAGACGTTGCCGCGGGCCTCGGACAGTACCTGGTCCAGGTACTGCCGCTCGAAACGCTCCAGAACGGACTTTTTCATGCTCTTGTAGTCGCGTCCGGATGAAGCGACCACCGTGGAAGTGGTAGCGCGGGCGATGCGGCCGGGGAGATCCTCGACACCGATGGTATCGGAACGGGCCAGGATCACCGCCTGTTCTATGGCGTTTTTCAACTCGCGTACGTTACCGGGAAAGTTATAGGCCATCAGCAGATCCATGGCCTCATTGGCCACCCCCGACACCTGGCGGCCGTGTGCCTTGGTCGCCTCGCGCAGGAAGGCCCGCACCATGCCGGGAATGGACTTCTTGTAGCTGCGTAAAGGCGGCAGCCAGATGGGCACCACGTGCAGCCGGTAGTAGAGATCCTCACGGAAGGAGCCGGTTTCCATCATCTTTTCCAGGTCACGGCTGGTGGCGGCGATCACCCGCACGTCGACGCGCCGGGGCGGGTCATTGGACCCCAGTTTCTGGATCTCGCCGCTCTCCAGCACCCGCAACAGCTTGGCCTGCAGCGGTGCTCCCAGGTCACCGATCTCGTCCAGGAAGATTGTTCCCCCGTGCGCCCTCTCGAACTCCCCTATTCGCTCGTAGGTGGCACCGGTATAGGCACCCCGCACGTGACCGAACAGGGCCGACTCCAGCAACTGGTCGGGAATGGCGGCGGAGTTCACAACCACCAGGGGCTGTTCAGCCCGGCCGGAGTTGAAGTGTATGGAACGCGCCACCAGCTCCTTGCCGGTTCCGCTCTCGCCGCGCAACATGACGATGGCGTTGGTGGAGGCGGCCCGTTCCACCCGGCGCTCCACTTCTTCCCATTCCGGGCTCAGTCCGCGAATCATCACCCCGCCGCCGGCACCCTGGCCCCGGGTGGCCTCGTACAGCTGGGCGCGGCGCACCAGCACGGTGACATTGCGCGACAGCTCCTCCAGGACCCTCTGTTGCTCGATGGTGAAGGCATTGGGGCGCCGGCTCTCCATGACGATCACGCCGATGCAGCGATCTTGGAACGATATGGGTACAGACAGGTTGCTCTTCACTCCCTTGAAGAAGGGGATGTAGTTGGGATCGTCCCCGGTGTTGCCGCTCAGGTAGGGACGATTGTTGTCAAGGACCCAGAAGGCGATACCCGAGGCACGACCCCGGCTGCGCCGCTTGAGCTTCTCCGGCAGGGTGAAGGCCAACTCCCCCATGACTGCCTGGGAATGTATTACCAGTTCACCGGTTTTCTCGTCGGCCATGAGTATGATTCCGGTGTCGGTGTGGGTTCGGGCCAGGGCCAGCTGTAGTATCTTGCCCAGCAGGCTGTCGAGTTCGGAGACATCCAATTCGGCGGGGTTGACTATACGTCTTTTTACGTCCCACAGGCAGTCGACCTCGCGCCGGGCGGATTCCATGCGGGCACGCATGCGTATTATCACGCCGGTCTGTTCCACCAGGCGTTGCACGAACTCGATTTGCCCGGTACTGAACCCCTCCACTCCCTCCAGTACCAGCCAGCCCGACTCCTCCGCCGAAACCGGCACTGGCAGCAGCAGCTGGTGACTGGTCGAGGAGAAGAACATCTCCTCCTGCCGGTGCCTGACGGCGACGGAGTCTATTTCCAGGATGGTCGAGACCGGTTTTCTCTCCATGGAAAAGAGTTGCTCTCCCTCGCGCAGCACACCCCGGGTCTTGACCACGGCCTCCATGACGGCCCGCTGGGGGTTGTGGCGCAGAACCATGCCGTCGCTGGCGCCGGCGCCTTCACGTCCCCCGCGAAACAATACGTGGAACAGTCCCTTGACGTCACTGCGCCGTGTTGCGTCCTGCAGCAGCCGGTACAGGTGCAGTAGTCTCTCGGGTTCCAGGCTTTCACCGGAGCCGTCGTTATCGGCATCCGTCTTCATGCTCTACCTCCGGTCCGACGGTCACTACCATAGAAAATGTTTCCCGGGCCCGCAATGGAGTTGGAAAACACAGACGCCTGAGCGTCGCCAGCTGGCAAGCCGCCAGCCAGTCATCGCCGGTGGTGTTGCCTTCAACTACCGCATGGGTAACCTGGCCGGCAGCACCGATGGTAATTGAAAACTGCAGTCTTCCCGAGGGATTGCCACGATACCGGCGGCGCGGGCAGTCACAACGTCGTAGCGCTGGCGTGGCTGCTTCGAGCAACCGGCGCACTTTGCCGTGAAATTCCGCGAGCGACGCTGTTTTCCTGTCGGCCTTGTCCGGGCACTCCGCCGGCTGGAGTTCCAGACCGGGAAACTCCCTTGCCAACAACCGGTAGAATTCGTGGCTCACCTCATCCTGGCGGCGATCGCCCCTGGCCTGCCACAACGACCACAGGAAATACTGGCGGACTGGAGGTGGCAGCACTGGAGCCAGGTGTTCACTGGCCAGGTTGTCGAGACTGTCTCCGGCCAGTCCGCCAAAGAAGGGAATCTCCCCGGGCACAAACAATATCGCCAGCTTGTCGGCGAACTGCCGTAATTGTTGCAGCATGCCGGCAAGCAGATCGTCCCGGCCGAGAGCCAGTGCCGCACCGGCGCCGACCAGCAACAAACGGATGTCGTCGCTGTTCCAGGACAGGACTTGCCGGGTCAGTTCCAGGGTGGAACTGACCCGGCCGGCACGCAAGTCGATAATCGCCAGCAGCAGGGCCCGCTGGCCGTCGGCGCGATTGTGCCGGTAGGCGCTGGCCAACAAAGGTCGCAACCGTTGCGGCAGGTCTGGCAGCTCCCCGACTAGTTGACCGGCCAGGATGAATTCGGCCAGGAAGGAGTTGACGCTGGCTGCCCGCAATAGCAACGGCGCGGCCTCTCGCGGGCGTCCCTGCCGGGAGGCTACCAGGCCCGCGCTCAGGGCGGCCAGGCCGAAGTCGGGGTTCTCACGGGACAATTCTTCCAGGAGGGTCCAGGCCGGGGCTCGCTTTCCCGAGTGCCACAGGTCGAGGGCCCGGCTGATGGCGGACAGGATCCGGCCCCGGCGCTCCCGGCTGGATGGACCGGCCAGGTCGTTGCCGGCCATCTTGGCCTTCAGGTACCGCTGCCAAGGGGCGGCGACGCGACCACGGTGCAGGTCGCGGAATGCCATGTGCTCGATGAAGGCCAGCTGCCGGTCTTCCTCCAACTCGTAGAGATCTCCCAGCAGCAGGTGAGCCCGGGCCGTGGCGGGAAATTTCTCCAGGCATCGCCCGGCCCGACGCCTGGCACCGGTGATGTCGCCGCTGGCGAGAAGGGCCAGGGCCTCGTCCAGGATGGCGGTGGCGGCCGCCCGCTCGGGGCCATCGCCGCGGCGGGCCTCCCGGCGGGCGAGGTCCACGGCCCGGTGTGGCTGGCAGGCTGCAAGCACGACCACGGCGATTATCAGGTACCCGGTGTCTTTCATGCTGAACGTCTCCGGCGCAGCACGGTCACCAGCAGCCAGGCGGCAGCCAGCAGTGCCAGGCCTCCCGCTGTCTGGCCGGGCGAGCCGCAGGAACAGCCAGCCGGGGCGTCGCTTGGGGCCGTGGCCTGGTAGCGCCCGGGAAGACGGCGGGCCGTTACCGTGGCCGACAGCAACTGCCGTCCGTCGGTGGAATGGCAGCCCACCTCGCCAGACTCGGCACGGCAGGAGCCGGAGGCCACCACGGTGAAATCCCCCCCGGCAAAACCGCCCTGTTCCAGGTACAGGTCCAGGTACCAGGGCGCTCGTTCAGCGCCGGTGACGACGGGCAGTTCGCCAGCCAGGGTAGAATCGATGGTAATGAAGACCTGACCCTGTTGCAGATCCACGTGTTCGCTCAGGCCCTGCGCCGAACCGTTCAGCCGGGCGGAACCCAGCAGGTAGGCCGAGCCTGTCTCGAGCTGCAGCCTTACCTCCAGACCGAACAGCGCCTTGTTCCAGGGCTGGCCGCTGTGGCTGTTTTCCGGGTTGTTGCGCAGCCACAAGCGTACCGGGACCAATCCCCCCGGTTGCAGGTCGGCGGGAAAGACCTCTACCTCGACCGTAACCTTGTCGGCGGGCAGGCGGCAGTCGGGTAAACCCTGCTGGTAGGTTGCCGCCGGTTCACTGCATTGCTCGCCCGAGACGATCTCGTCGCACCAGCCCTCGATGACGCAAGTACCCTGGACGTCGCAGTTACCGGTACCGGTGCAGGGATCGCCGTCGTCGCAGGCCTCGCCGGCCCGGTCACCGGCCGGCTGGCAGTTACCCTGCCCGTCGCAGCGGCCGCAGGGCACGCAGGTGGTGCCGGCGGGCTTGGCCTCACCCTGCAGGCAGGCGTCGGCATCCTCGTTGCAGCTGTAGAAATAGCAGGGGCCGGAAAGATAGCTGCAATCGCGCGGGCTGCCCGAGCAGGTTCCCCCGCTGCAGACATCATCCACGGTGCACCACAGCCCGTCGTCGCAGGGGGCGGTGTTGTTGAGATGGCTGCAATTGCCCGCGCCGTCGCAGACATCGTCGGTGCAGATGTTGCCGTCGTCGCTGCAGGCCGTGCCGGCGGGCAGCAGGCAGCTGTCAGTGGTCTCGTTGCAGCTGTCGGCGCACTCGGGCCCGCCGGCACAGGGGTCTCCGTCGTGCAGCGAGCAGCTGCCGCCGGAGCAGGTATCGGCGCCGTTGCAGAACAGCCCGTCGTCGCAGGGGGCGGTGTTTTCAGTGT
>QMME01000255.1 GCA_003647095.1 Deltaproteobacteria bacterium | reverse complement strand
GCACCAGGGGGTTGTAGCGGCGGCAAGACTCCACTGCGCCGTGCTGCAGCTTCTCCAGTATGGCCAGGTCGTTCTCGCCGGCAAACAGGCGCTGCCCGCTGAGCAGCTCCCACATCACGCAACCCAGCGAGAAGATGTCGCTGCGGGGATCCACCCGTTCCCCCCGCGCCTGTTCCGGAGACATGTAGGAGGCCTTGCCCTTGATGACCCCGGTGCGGGTGAGGCTGGCGGTGGAGGCCATCTTGGCAATACCGAAATCGGTGATCTTCACCTCCCCGGCACGCGAGACGACGATGTTATGGGGGGAGATATCGCGATGGATGATGGGATCTCGTCCCGGTGTCAGTTCCGCGTGCGCGAAGGCCAGGCCGCGGGCAACCCCCAGGGCGATGGCCAGCGCCTCGGCCACCTTTATTGGCCGGTCCTGGCTGCGGGCGCGGGCGGAGATGGAGCGCAGGTCCTTGCCGTCGACCAGTTCCATGGCGATGTAGTAGGTGCCGTCGATCTGGTCGAACTCGTGGATGCGCACGATGGAAGCATGGTCCAGCTGGGCGGCCACGGTGGCCTCGTGGATGAACATTTTCACGAAGTCGGGCTCGTCGGAGAACTGGGGCAGGATCAACTTCAGCGCGATATCCTTGGAAAAGCCCTGGGGACCGTGCAACCGCGCCCGGAACACCTCGGCCATGCCGCCCCCTCCGAGACGCTCCAGCAGTTCGAACTTTCCCAGTTTCCTTGCCAACCCGACCCTCTCCCGTGATTCATTCTATACCACCCCGGCAGGGCAACAGGCAACTCCAGCAGCGAAATTCACCAGTTCTTCCGTCAACAATAACCTGGCTGGAAGGACCCACAGCCCTGTGCTAGGGTCATGCCCACGACCCCTACTGGAGAGAGCGTCATGAAAACTAGAATACTCCTATTGGCGCTGTGCCTGGTGGTGGCACCTGCTGCCCGGGCCGCCAGACAGTTGCCGGCCACGGTCAGAAAGAACATCGAACGGGGTGATGCCTGGGCTCAGCTGGGCAACTGGCAGCGTGCCGTGACCGCCTGGCAGGAGGTGCTGCGAAAGCACCCCCGGCACTTCCCCACCCGCCTGAAGCTGGCCAATGGCCTGTATCGCCTGCGGCGCTTCAAGGAATCCCTGGCCTTGCTCGAGCACTTGGCCCGGCAGCGCCCCGGCTCGGTGGCCGTCGCCAACGCCCGGGCCCGGCTGCTACTGCAGCTGCAGCGGCCCCGTGATGCCTGCCGCATCTACCGCCGCGTGCTCCGCAAACACGCCGACAACGAAGCGGCCGCCTTCGGCCTGGGCCGGTGCCTGCAGCTGCAGCAGCAGCGACGGGCCCAGGATTCGACCCTGACCGGAAGGGTCCGGGAGGCCTTCCAGAATTACCTGAAACGATTTCCCAACGGACCCCACGCCGCCGAGGCCCACCGGGCCCTGGAACGGCTGCGCCTGGGACCGGCCGCCGACATACTGACCGCCGCCCGCCGGGCCCTGGCGGACGGCGAGTTGGCGCGGGCCGAGACCATCCTGCGCAAGCTCGTCGGCAACCAGCCCGATCTCGAGCAGGCCCATTACCTGCTTGGCCTGGTGCTGGCGGCACCGGAAAACGATAAGCTCGAGCAGGCCCTGGCCGAATGGGAAAAGGCACCCCACATCAAGGAAGCACTGCTGATGCGTTCCCGGGCCGCCTTCGAAGACGATGAACTGGAGCAGGCGCAACAGCTGGCCCGGCAGGCACTGGCCCGGGACGGCAACTACGCCGAGGCCCACTACCAGCTGGGCATCATCCTGGCCAGCCAGCCGGAACAGCAGCAAGACGCGGCCCGCAGCTTCGCCCGGGTAATGCAGTTGGCCCCGCGCACCACCCTGGCCGAGCGGGCCGCCAGCAAGCTGCAGCTGGTGACCGGCAAGCTGGTGATGCTGCGCGAGGGCGAGGTAATCGACCGGGCCACCGAGATCGACCTGGGTCACAAGCTATCCGAGCAGCTCGAAAAGCAGTACCCCCTGGTCGGCGACGCCCGCCTGAACGAGCGCCTGTCGACCATACTGGCCAAGCTGGCCCGTAACGCCGACCTGCCCCCGGGCACCCTGCCTTTCCGGGTCAAGGTACTGGACGTTCCCGCCATCAACGCCATCGCCTTCACCGGGGGAACCATCTACCTGTTCCGGGGACTGGTGGATTTCATCAGCAAGGAGTTCGACGACTCCGAGGATGCCTATGCCATCGTGCTGGGCCACGAGCTGGTTCACCTGGTGCTGCGTCACGGCCTGCGCATGCTCGACCTGGTGAGCGGAAGCCGCAGCCTGCTGCAGGGCAACTCCTTCGACGCCCGCGGCCTGGGCAAGCTGATGGTGGGGTTGAGCCGGCAACACGAGTTCCAGGCCGACCAGATCGGATGCCTGGTGGCCTACCGGGCGGGTTTCAACCCCGGCCTGGCCTATCGTTTTCATCGCCGCCTGGTGGCCCGGGGCATGGAGGTGCCCGACGGCACCGATCACCCCACCCACCGGGAACGGGCCGAGCGCATCAAGGAATACCTGCTGGGGTTGCGGGCCAAGGCCAGGTACTTCGACAGCGGCCTGCGGGCCCTGGACGAAGGGGATTTCACGGCCGCCGTCGCCCACTTCGAGGTCTTCCTGGGAGCCTTTCCGCGCAACTTCGCCGCCCGCAACAACCTGGGAGTGGCCAAGCACCACCTGGCCCTGAGCAAGGCGGTCTCCGGGCGCCCCTGGCGCCTGAGCACCGACATCGACCCGCGCTCTGGCCTCAGCAGGATTCGCGTACGCGGCACCGGACAGGAGGAGGCCTCCCGCGGCGTCAACCTGTGGCTGTTGCGGGAGGCGGCGGCGCTGTTTTCCTCCCTGGTACGTGAAGATGCCACCTACCTGCCGGCCCGCATAAACCTGGCCGCCTGCCAGATGGAGTTGGGACAGAACCAGCAGGCCAGGCGGCAGCTGGAAAAATTGCGCCAGCTTCATCCCGACTCGCCGGAGATCATGAACAACCTGGCGGTGGCCAGTTTCCTGGCCGGCGACGACCAGGGAGGTATCGAGTTGTTGCAGGCCACGCTCTCCCGCCATCCCCGCCACCCGGAAGCGCTCTACAACCTGGCCATGGCACTGACCCGCAGGGGGCAGCCAGAGGGAGCCCGCCGGGCCTGGCTCGAGTTCCTGAAACAGGACGACTCCAGCGGCTGGGCCGGGCAGGCCCGCGAGCAGCTGGCCGGGCTGCGCTGAGTCCGTGGTCAGGGAGGAGAGACCGGTGAGCAACCACGACGAGGTGCACCGGGAGGGGAAAACAGCGGGAAGAGCCGGCGTGGTGCTGCTGCTTTGCGGCTTGCTGTTGGCGGGATGCAGCTCCAGCTCGGTCTCCGGGGATGGAGACGGCGGGCTGGACGGGGCCGACTCCGGCCCGTGGCGGGACATCGATACGATTCCCGACGATGGGGAACCACCGTCGGACGACTACCCGTCGGCGGACGGCGCGGAGAGCGACGCTGCGGGTGACAGCGATGCCGGTCAACCCGCCGACGACGGCGATACCTGCGGCGACCACTGCGCCCCTTTTTCCATCGTGCTGCTGCCGGATACGCAGTACTACACCAGCAAGCAAGCCGATGGCGACAACAACACCTACTACCGGCAGATGCAGTGGATCATCGATCATCTCCAGGACGACAACATCCTCTTTGCGATCCACCTGGGAGACATCACCAACAACAACACTGCGGAGCAGTGGCGGATAGCCTCGCAGGCCCACGCCCTGCTGGACGAGGCCGGCGTTCCCTACAGCGTTCTTCCCGGCAACCACGACTACCTCGTGAACGGGCACTTCAAAAGGAACGGTTCCCTGATGGGCGACTACTTCCCCCCATCCCGCTTCGCCGGCAAGGCCTGGTACGGCGGTCACTACGGAACGGACGGCAACAACAGCTTCGCCTATTTCTCCAACGGCGGGCAGCGATTCCTGGTCCTCAGCCTGGAGTACGCCCCCCGCAAGGACGTTTTGTGCTGGGCCCGCGACGTGATCGAGGCACACCCCGACCACCACGTGATCGTGGCCACCCACTGTTACCTCACCCACGGCGGAGGCTATGCCGGCTGTCCCACCGACAGCTACGACACCCTGGGCGCTTCCGGACGCGATCTCTGGGAGGAGTTGATAGCGCCGCACAGTAACGTTTTCATGGTGGTCTCCGGCCACGTGGGAGACTCCGAGCATCGGCTCAAGACGAGCAACACCGGACGCCCGGTGCACGAGATACTGGTCGACTACCAGTTCGAGGGGGAATGCGGCGCCGCCGATTCCTCTTTATGCAGCGACAACTGCCGCACCGGCATGTACCACGGCAACGGCTGGATGCGGCAAGTGGTGTTCGACCCGGACCGGCTCACCGTCCGTTCCCGGACCCTGACGGTGGAGGAGGGAAACGAACGCATGTTTCCGGGCGGTCAGCCCGCCTTTTTCTGTAGCGAGCTGCGCGATCCCACCGCCACCAGGGGCGGCAACTGGTACTCTGCCGACCCGACCGCACCGGACCACCAGTACACCTTCACCTATGATTTCGTTTCCCCGCCGAGCCAGGGCGTTGACACCGAAGGTCGCCTGGCCTTCATCGACCGCACTGTAAACAGCACGGCCGCCGGCAACCAGATCGCCCCTGCGACCGCCATGTCCGCCGGCGGTGACTTCGTGGTGGCCTGGGAAGACGACTCCGACGACAGCGACGGGGCCGGCAATCACGATGTTTTCGTGCGCGGCTTCGTCGCCGGCGGATGCGAATCCTTTCCCGACCTGCGGGTGAACCCCGATGCCGGAGGCCACCAGGCGAGGCCCCGGGTGGCGGTCGACGCGGTCGGCGACTTCGTGGTTGTGTGGGAGGACGACAGCGACGGCAACGGAGTGTTCCAGATCAAGGCCCGCGGGTTCTCTGCCGACGGCAGCGAGCATCTGGCACCCATGACCATTAACACGGTGGCCGAAGGCCAGCAACGTACCCCTGCCGTGGCCATGACGCCCGGGGGAAACTTCGTGGTGGTCTGGCAAGACGATTCCAGGCAGGACGGGGGGTGGCGGGTTCGCATGCGCGCTTTCACCGCCGGCGGCTCCGAGTTGTTTGCGGAACGGAACGTGACCGACGACGACATTGGCGAACGCATCCTGCCGGTGGTCGGCGTGGACGACACCGGTGACATCGTGGTGGTCTGGCAGGACGACGGCGACGGAAACGGTTTCTATCAGATCCACGCGCGTGGGTTCGATCCCACAGGACGGCCCCGCTTCGACGTCGTTACGGTGAACGGAGTTGCCACCGGACAGCAACAGGAGCCTTCGCTGGCGGTGTCCGAAGACGGCAGCTTCGTGGTGGTCTGGCGAGACGATAACGACAAAGACGGCAACTTTCAAATCATGGCCCGCGGCTTTCTCGCCGACGGTACCGCCCGCTTCGCCGACCTGGCCGTGTCGTCATCCTCCGGACAGCATCTTTCCCCGGTGGTTGCCTGTGGGCCCGCCGGGCGCTTCACGGTAGCCTGGGCCGACGACTCCGACGGCAATGGTTCCTACCAGATCCACGCCGCCAGCTATGCGGCGGACGGTACCGAGGCCGTGGCCGAGTGGACGGTCAACCGGGTGGCTGCCGGTCAGCAACGCAACCCGAGCGCTGCCACCAACGCCGCGGGAACACTGGTAATCGCCTGGCAGGACGACATGGACGGAAACGGCGTTTTCCAGGTTCTGGCACGGGGGTATTGAAAACGCATTCGCTGCTTCGAACAGGAGACGGTTCAAACCATATCCGACGGCCTCAGGGGGAAAGACCACGAGTTTGAATTCGGCCCGGGCCTGTAACATAATGCCGGCCGTGGAAGCGGCAGTCCAGAATACCCGGAAATCATGGTGGATCCCCTCGGTGCTGGGAATTTGCGTCACCGTGGTGCTGGTGGCCACCACCTTCGTGTTCCGCATCAAGGCAGACGACATCTGGTGGCACCTGAAGACCGGCCAGCTCATCCTGGAACTGCTGCACCTGCCCCAGGAAAACCTGTTCAGTTTCACCGCCCCCCATCACCCCTGGCTGCCGCACGAGTGGCTGTCCGAGGTGGTGTTCTATATCATTTACAAGTACCTGGGATATCGCGGCCTGGT
>QMME01000254.1 GCA_003647095.1 Deltaproteobacteria bacterium | reverse complement strand
GCCAACCACTTCATCACCCTGGGCTGCATCACCATGGACCTGGGGGCATTCACGCCCTTCGTCTACCTGCTGCGCGAACGCGAGACCATCAACGATCTCATCGAGTCCCTGTGCGGCAACCGCGTCACTCACAACTACATGCGCATCGGCGGCGTGGCCCACGATGTCGACGACGACTGGCTCCGGCACCTGGAAAAATTCCTGGATCACTTCGAACCGCTGATAGAGGAGTTCCGGGCGCTCATCGTCGGCAACGAGATCCTGGTGCGGCGCATGGCCCCGGTGGCGGTTATCTGCGCCGAGGACGCCGTGGCCTGGGGCCTGGTGGGGCCCAACCTGCGCGCCAGCGGGGTCGACTGGGACGTGCGCCGGGACCTGCCCTACTCGGCCTATCCCCAGGTGGAGTTCTCGGTGCCGCTGGGCCGCGACGGCCAGGGTGACGCCCAGAGTATCGCCGGTGACTGCTACCAGCGCTTCCTGGTGCGAGTGGAAGAAGTACGCCAGAGCTGCCGCATCCTGCGCCAGTGCCTGCAGAAGCTGCCCGCCGGGGACATCAAGGCCAAGGTGCCCAAGCTGATCAAGCCGCCGGCGGCCGAGTGCTACGCGGCGGTGGAGGGTGCCCGCGGCGAGATTGGCTGCTACGTCGTCTCCGACGGCGGGCCCAAGCCCTACCGCGTCAAGTGGCGCACCAGTTCCTTTTCCGCCATGAGCATCATCGAACACATCAGCCCGGGCCTGATGATTGCCGACCTGGTGGCGGTCATCGCCACCCTCGACGTCATCGCCCCGGAAACGGATCGCTGAGCCATGCACAGTATCTACCAAGCCATCGAACAGCTCTCCCTCGGCCCCTGGGGCCGGGACATCCTCTTCGCCCTGGCCGTGCTGGTGGTAGCGGCGGCGGTGTTCATGGTGGCGCTGACCATCGCCGGGGTGCTGGTGTGGGTGGAAAGGCGCGTGGCCGGCCGGGTGCAGAGCCGCATCGGCCCCAACCGGGTGGGTCCCATCGGCATCCTGCAGTGGCTGGCCGACGGCCTGAAGCTGTTCATGAAAGAAGACCTCATCCCCGAGTGCGCCGATCGGCCGCTGTACCGCCTGGCCCCCTACCTGTTGATGGTGGGCGTCTTCGGGGCCTTCGCCGCCGTGCCCTTCGGCCAGGCGCTCATCGCCGCCGATTTGAACGTGGGCATCCTCTACATCCTGGCGGTGACCTCGCTCAGCGCGGTGGGCATCCTCATGTCGGGCTGGGCCTCGAACAACAAGTGGAGCCTGCTGGGCGGCATCCGCTCGGCGGCCCAGATCGTCTCCTACGAGGTGCCGGCGGCGCTGGGCGTGCTGTCGGTGGTGCTGCTGGCCGGCACCCTGCAGATGAACGGCACGGAGATGGCCCCCGGCATCATTCGTTCCCAGGGCGGCTGGCCCTGGCAGTGGTACATCTTCCACAATCCCTTCGCCCTGGTGGCCTTCTTCGTCTATTTCACCGCCGCCGTGGCCGAGGGCAACCGCACTCCCTTCGACCTGCCCGAGGCCGAGAGCGAGCTGGTGGCCGGTTTCAACACCGAGTACAGCGGCATGCGCTTCGCCGGCTTCTTCCTGGCCGAGTTCGCCAACGTCTACCTGATGAGCGCCGTGGCCACCACGCTATTCTTCGGCGGCTGGCAGGTGCCCGGGTTGACCCCCGCCGAAATGCAGTCCTCGCCGTGGCTGCAGCTGCTGGGCCTGGCGGTGTTCGTGGCCAAGGCGGGCGTCGGCTGCTTCGTGGTGGTGTGGATCCGCTGGACCTTCCCGCGCCTGCGCGTGGATCAGCTCATGGGCCTGTGCTACCGCTACCTGATCCCCATCGGCTTCGCCTGCCTGCTGGGCAATGCCGCCTACCTGCTGCTGGTGCCGGCCGGTTCGCTGGCCGACAACGTCGTCCACTGGGCCACTGCCGCTTTCGGCCTGCTGGTGCTGGCGCTGTTCTTCTGGCGGGTAGGCTACCACCTGCGCCGCTCCGGCGAGCGGCTGGATCTGGACCTGCTGGCCCGGGGCCGCCGGGGGCCCTTCGAGCCCCGCTGGCAACACCGGGCCTGGGGCGCCCACCGGCGCCAGGCGGCCAAGGAGGCGTGATCATGGGTGCTGTCAGCCGCTATTTCTCGGCCATCGGTCGCACCATCACCACCCTGGGAGACGGCCTGGCGGTGACCTTCTCCTACCTGTTCCGCAAGCCCATCACCATCCAGTATCCCGATCGCCTTCCCCGGCCGTTGAGCCAGACGCTGCCGGAACGCAGTCGCGGCATCCTGGAAGTCGATCTCGACATCTGCACCGGCTGCAGCATGTGCGCCAAGCAGTGCCCCATCGACTGCATCGACATCACCGTGGAAAAGCAGGAGGAGACCAAGCAGCGCTTCATCACCCGCTTCGACATCGACATCGGCAAGTGCATGTTCTGCGGCCTGTGCGCGGAGGCCTGTCCCTCGGGCGCCATCCGCCATTCTCACGAGTTCGAGGGCTCGGTCACCGACGCCCGGCGCCTGGTGCTGCACTTCGCCGACCGGGCCCGTCCCACGGCCAAGCCTCCCAAGAAAGGCGCGGAGGTGAAGACCGCCCCGCGGGGAGCCATCGTGCGGCCGCTGCTGGGACAGCCGGACGAGCCCTACCGGCCCCCGGTGAAGGTGGCCCTGCCGGCCCCGCCGGCAAAGCCCGCCAGCGAACAGCCGGCACCGGCCGCGGGCGAAGGCGCGGCAAAGGAATCCAGCGACAAAAAAGACGACGGAGGGTCCAAGTGAAACTATCACTGGCCGATCTGCTCTTTTACGCCGTCGCCGTGGCCACCCTGACCACGGCGGCCTACGCGGTGTTCACCCGCAACATCGTCAGGGCGGTGTTTTCCCTGCTGGGTACCTTCTTCGGCATGGCCATCCTCTACGGCATGCTCTCGGCGGACTTCGTGGCCGTGGTACAGGTGCTGGTCTACGTGGGCGGCATCCTGGTGTTGCTGCTGTTCGCGGTCATGCTGACGGCCAACATCGAGTCGGCCCGGTTGTCCAGCCCCGCCGCCGGCTGGAGCTGGGGGCTGCTGGCGGCCGTGGCCACGGGCATCATCCTGCTGCCGCTGGCGCTGGAGGCACCCTGGCTGCAGCGGGAACTCGACGTGGCCGGACCGGGCACGGCCACCATCGGCCGGAGCCTGCTGGGTAACATGCTGTTGCCCTTCGAGGCGGTATCGGTGGTGCTGCTGGGAGTGGTCATCGGGGCGGTGGTGGTGGCCCGCTTGCGCCGGGGCGGGCAGGACGGGGAGGTGCAACGATGATACAGGTGGGACTTCAGCACTTCCTGGTGGTGGGGGCCCTGCTGTTCTGCCTGGGCATCCTCTGTGTGCTCACCAGGCGCAACGCCGTGGCGGTGCTCATCGGCATCGAGTTGATGCTCAACGCCGCCGGGTTGAACTTCATCGCCTTCGCCCGCCACCAGGGCGACCTGGCCGGCGGTTCGCTGCTGGTGCTGTTCGTCATCGTGTTGGCCGCCGCCGAGGCCGCCGTGGCCCTGGCCTTGATCCTCGCCTTCCGGCGCCAGGTGAGAACCCTGGACGTCGACCAAATCGACTCGCTCAAGGGATGAAGCCATGCACGGGCACGAAACTTCCCAGGTGATCGAGAGCTTCAACCTGCTGTGGCTGATACCCTTCCTCCCGCTGCTGGGAGCGGTCAGCAACGGCCTGGCGGGCCACTGGCTGCAGAAGCGCTTCGGCGAGAAGGCTGTGCATACCATCGCCGTGGGCCTGCCCTGGCTGTCGTTCCTGGTGGCGGTGGTGGCGTTTTTCAAGCTGCGCTCGCTTCCCGAGGGGGCGTTGCTGCTCGACCGCCTGTGGACCTGGGTGGCGGTGGGCCAGTTCCACGTCGAGCTGGCCTTCGGCATGGATGCGCTGTCGGCCATGATGGCGCTGATCGTCACCTTCGTGGGCAGCCTCATCCACGTCTACTCCATCGGCTACATGCACGGCGACGAGAGCTACTTCCGCTTCTTCACCTACCTGAACCTGTTCATGTTCGCCATGCTCACCCTGGTGCTGGGCGACAACCTGCTGCTGATGTTCGTCGGCTGGGAAGGCGTGGGCCTGTGCTCGTACCTGCTCATCGGCTTCTGGTACCGGGATCTCAACAACGCCCGGGCGGGCATGAAGGCCTTCGTGGTCAACCGCATCGGCGACTTCGGCTTCCTGGTGGGGTTTTTCATCCTCTTCTGGGGCCTGGGCGGCAACTGGGGCGAGGGCGGCTACCACCTGGGCGGGCAGGCCAGCCTGGCCTTCCGCGAGCTGCCGGCACTGGTGGCCCCGCTGGCCGACAAGCTGCTCTGGGGCGTGCCCCTGGCCACCCTGGTGGGTATCTTCTTCTTCGTGGGCGCCACCGGCAAGAGCGCCCAGATTCCGCTGTACGTGTGGCTGCCCGATGCCATGGCCGGCCCCACCCCGGTGAGCGCGCTCATCCACGCCGCCACCATGGTCACCGCCGGCGTCTACATGGTGGCGCGCATGAACTTCCTGTACGTGCTCAGCCCCGCGGCCATGACGGTGGTGGCGCTCACCGGCGCGGCCACGGCCCTGTTCGCCGCCACCATCGGCTGCCTGCAGTACGACATCAAGAAGGTGCTGGCCTACTCCACGGTCAGCCAGCTCGGCTACATGTTCATCGGCGTGGGCGTGGGCGCCTTCTGGGCCGGTTCCTACCACCTGCTGACCCACGACTTTTTCAAGGCCTGCCTGTTTCTGGGAGCCGGCTCGGTGATCCTGTCCATGCACCACGAACAGGACATGCGCAAGATGGGAGGCCTGGGCCGGGTGATGCCGCTCACCCGCTGGACCTACTGGGTGGCCTGCGTGGCCATCGCCGGTTTTCCCATCGCTTCCGGGTTCTTTTCCAAGGACGAGATCCTCTGGCGCGCCTTCGACAGCGCCGCCCTGCTGGTGCCCGGCTGGGTGCCCTGGTTGCTGGGCTTCGTGGCCGCCGGGCTGACCTCGTTCTACATGTTCCGCTCCTACTTCATGACCTTCACCGGCGAGACGGTCAAGGTGCACGGGCACGAGCCCGAGGAGCAACGCCCGGTGGTGACCGGGGTGCTGGTGATGCTGGCCATCGGCGCGGTGATGCTGGCCTTCGTGGGCCTGCCGCACCTGTGGATGCACGCGCCGCCGGCGCTGGAGCACTTCCTGGCCCCGGTGTTCGCCGCCGCCGAGGAGCTGCCCCGGGCCGGGCACGGGCACGGCACCGAGTGGGGCCTGATGCTGGCCTCGCTGGGGGTGGCGTTCCTGGGCCTGGGTATCGCCTGGTGGCTGTACCGGGGGCGGAAGAACCCGCTGCCGGACAGGTTGCGTCAAGCCTTCCCCCGCCTGCACCGGGTCGTCTACAACAAGTACTACGTCGACGAAATCTACCAGGCCACGGCGGTTCGCGGCTTCCTGGGCCTGAGCCGAATGAACGCCTGGTTCGACGTGCATATCATCGACGGGCTGGTCAACGGCGCCGGGACTTTTACCCGGGCCCTGGCCTGGATCGACGGCGCCATCGACACCTACCTGGTCGACGGGGCCGTCAACCTGGTGGCCGACAGTATCCGGGCCGCCGGCGCGCGCCTGCGCCGCATCCAGACGGGAAGGCTGCCGGCCTACCTGGGAGGACTGCTCCTGGGCGGGGTGGTGTTAGTGGTCATCAGCAGGATTCTCATCGATATCTACGGCTGAGGGAGAGCGTTTCATGAACGAATCGACAATCCTTACCTGGATAACCTTCGTACCGGCCATCGGCATGGGATTCATCGGCCTGTTTCTGCTGCTCAACCCCCTGCTGAAGATGGCCCGCCCGGCCCTGGACCAGCTGGCCCGGGTGGTGGCGGTGGCCGCTTCTTCCATCTCGCTGCTGCTTACGGTGGTGCTGTGGCTGGGGTTCGATGCGGACAATACCGGCCTGCAGTTCGTACACCACACGGTGTGGATCCGCGCTTTCAACATCGAGTACTTCCTGGGCGTGGACGGGCTGAGCATCACCATGGTCATGCTCACGGCGCTGATCTCCTTCATCGCCACCGTGGCCTCGCTGCCCTGGGGTATTCCCGCCGGCGATACCCATCACTTCTCGCGCCGCTCGGTGCCCGGCTACATGGCCATGCTGCAGCTGCTGCAGGCGGGCATGTACGGAGGTTTCTG
>QMME01000253.1 GCA_003647095.1 Deltaproteobacteria bacterium | reverse complement strand
TGGAACTGCACGTGGACCTGCAAGCCGTCAGGCGCCAGATCCGGCCGGCCTTGACCATGGATCGAGTACGTTCAGTCAGAGCAGTGGGAGATTATGGACTTCGGCCGTCATTTGCAATGAGACTCCGGGCGCAGTATTCTCAGGGGTTAAACGGTGGTAGTACCACGGGGCCGGACCATGGACGACGACTGGAAAAAGCTGCAGCGCGAACTCAAGATCCTGCGCGCCAAGCAAGCCTCGGGCGGCTGGCTGCATCCCAAGGACAAGGCCCGCCTGCAATGGCTGGAAGAACGCCTGGGCGATGCCGAGGCGGTGGTGCGTCACGAGGTAGAAGAACCGGTGGCCACCGGTCCCACCGTCAAGACCTCCGACGATCACTACGCCACCGAGATGTCGGAGCAGTTGCTGCGCGAGGCCGAGCAGCAGAAGCTCACCAAGGCCTGGGAACAGGAACAGATAGAACGGGAGAAGAAGGCCATAGAGGTGCGCGACGCCCGTGAACGGGCCCGGGCCACCTTCCGCCAGCAGGGCCTGAGCAACTTCGCCGTGGAGGTAACCGAAGATCTCAAGGAAGGCGAGGTGGGTCTGGCCGAGGTTCCCCAGGAAGAAGAAGAAGGAGCCCAGAAAATCGACTATCACCGGGCGGTCTATGCCCAGGATGAATCGGATCGCCTGATCAAGAAGACGGAGAAGGCGGACAATCCCTTCGCCCTGAACGTGGCCGATTCCTTGAACCTGGGCCTGGACAAGGCAGCGGAGGCGGAGAGCCTGGTGCCGGACGTCGGCGCCAAGGCCATTGGTATCGATTTCGACGACGAGACCGTCCTGGAAGAGCCCACCGCCTCCTACGAGGAGGTGGATCCGGAAGCCCGCAAGCTGCTGGAGCAGCTGGGCATGTCACCGGGCGAGTTGGGCTCCGACGAATCCATCGGCGCCAAGACCACCCACCAGGCCGCGGAGGTCGAGCAGGCCCGCCTGGATCGCGAGTTGCTCGAAAAGGCGGTGGACTACGCCGAGAAGCAGGGACTGGTCGAAGAGGAACACGTCTGGGCCACCGACGAAGAGGGACAGGAGATAGAGCTGGCCCAGGAGGACGACAACCTGGATCAGGCGGTGCTGGCCCCGCAGCAACCGCTGCCCGAAGCCCGGCCGCGCTGGTCGGACCAGTCTCCCACCACTCCCGGGGTGTTGGTGGTCGATGCAGCCAACGATACCGCCGAGGTCGACCTGCTGGCGGCCGCGGTGCAGGCCGAGGTTTCCCTGGGAGCCGGTGGCGCCACACCATCCCCGCCTCCCCCGCCCCCGGCCGAGCCCCCGGCAGCGGAATCGGCCCCGGGTGTGCTGGTGCCCGATCCTCCCGACCTGGGCGCCGACGAAGAAGACGAGGGCCCGCTGATTCCCGAACCCCCGGAACCCGAACCGGAAGAATCCGGCCCGCCGCCGGTGATAGCCCTGGAGCCTCCCGAGCCCCAGGAGGAGACGGAGATCATGGATGTCGACGATTCCATGATCCAGGAAGTCTCCCCCGAAGACGTTCCCGACCTGTCCGACGAGGCCATCGACCTGTCGGAGGAGGTGGAGTCGACGAGCCCGGAAGGTAGCCAGCAGGTAGCGGCAGACGATTTCTGGGGGCTTTCCGGGGATACCAAGGATACGGTCCCGGAGCCCTCCCAGCCGACATTGAAGCAACCGCCGCCGCCCCCGCCGGCAGCCGCCCCACCACCACCGCCCGCCGCACCGTTGCCGGCCTTGAGCGCGGTGCCGGTGGCCCCGGCCAAGAAGAAGAAAAAGGCACGGCCGGTGGCCCGGGTAACCATCGAAAAGGCACCCGCGCCCTCGGCTCCCAGGTCTCTCATGGGCCTGTTCGACGATGGCGGCGCCGGACAGGAAGACGGCCTGGTTCCCGCCGATGCGCCCATGGCCGACCTGTTCGCTCCCGCTCCGGCCGCTGCCGCCGGGGCCCCCCGCAAGGCAGGCGTGGCCAACGATCTCACCGGTCCCCGCCGGGCCACGGTGCACTTCAAGGACGGGGTCAACCGCCGCGGTGTCATCGGTCACGTGGACACCGACGCCGACCTGGTCCGGCTGGAGCCGGCTCCCGGCTCCGGGGGCGAGGCGGAAGACATCGTGGCGCTGTCGCTGAAGGCCATCTTCCTGATGCTGCCCCGGGGCACCGCCTACCCGGACAAGCAGGGCATGACGGTCAAGCTGGTGATGATGGACGGGCGCCGCCTCGAGGGCTTCACCCCAGATTACGATCCCAACCGCAAGGCCTTCACCCTGTTTCCCGCCCGCGATAGCGGCAACATCGAGCGGGTGATCGTCTACAACGACGCGGTGAAGAACATCTGGTTCGAATAACCCCGCTGTTGCCTGAGCAACAGCGGGCTAAATCCCTGCAGGTTGAATTGACTCCCCAGTTGCATAAGCAACTGGGGGGCTGAAGTGTTGCCGGTTGAATTGGCGGCCCCGGACAGCGCTTAGCGCCACGGCCCGGGATTTCACTCTTTGCGACTTTTGCAGTTTGCGAAGCATGTTCCAGGTTACCGCGTCGGTAGCGGGGCATGGTGATACGGCGATGTTGCCTCCTGCAGCGTCGCCGTATTGTTCTCAGTGCAGCCAGTCGTTACGGTCCTTGTTGACCACCTTGAGCTTGCGCTTGAGCCGGCGGTAGCGCCACTTCATCCACCCCAGCTTCAGATAGTAGCCGGCCTTGCGGGGCCGCCAGGTGCCGGTCACCAGCAGAAAGCCCATGAACATGCCCCCCAGGTGGGCGGCCACCGAGACGTTGCCGGCGCCGAGGGTCAGCGACTGCAGCAGCCCCAGCCCCACGAACAGCATCACCAGGTGCTTGCCCTTGATGGGAAACAGGCCGAACAGGTAGATGAGCGCGTTGGGATAGTTGAAACCGAAGGCAATCAGCAGGGCGTACAGCGCCCCCGAGGCCCCCAGCGTGGGGATGGCCCGCTGCGAGGGCGCCAGCGCCCCCACCAGCAGGATGATCAGCCCGGCGCCGACACCGGTGACGAAGTAGAAGCGCAGGAAACCACGGCTGCGCCAGAAGCGTTCCAGGGGAGTGCCGAACATCCACAACAGCAGCATGTTCCAGAGGATGTGGGAGATGCCGGTGGGATCGTGCAGGAACATGTAGGTGAGCGGCTGCCACAGCTCGCCGGAGAAGAAACGCTCGTAGGAGATGGCCAGGTGGGAGTAGAGGAAATCCAGCCCTCCGGCGCTGCGGCCGACGATCAGCTCCAGCAGGTAGACCACGCCGTTGGCGATGAGCAGCCACTTGACCGCGGGGGTGAGCCCGGGCACCAGCCCGAAGCGTCCGAAGTCACCGGGGGGGCTGTAGCGACGCTGTGGCATGGGGGCATGATACGCGCCGCCGGCCCCGGCCGCAAGCCGGGCCGGGGCGAAGGGCGCGGCTCAGGCGAAGAAGAGGTTACCCAGTGCCACCGCCGCCACGATGCCGGCCAGGTCGGCGCTGAGGCCGGCGGCCAGGGCGTGGCGCACCCGGCTCACCCCCACCGCCCCGAAGTACACCGCCAGCACGTAGAGGGTGGTCTCGGTACTGCCCTGCATCACCGATACCAGTTGTCCCAGGAAGGAATCGGGCCCGTACTCGTTGAAGATGGAACCCAGGTAGGCGAAGGCCCCGGAGCCGGAAAGCGGCCTGATGACGGCCATGGGCAGCGCCTCGGCCGGCATGCCCAGCGCCGCCGTGGCCCGTCCCAGGGTGGCCTGCAGCAGGTCCATGGCCCCGGAGGCCTTGAACATGGCCACCGCCACCAGTATGGCCACCAGGTAGGGAATGATCTTCACCGCCACCCGGAACCCCTCCCGGGCCCCCTCCACCAGCGATTCGTACACCTTCACCCCGCGATACCAGCCGAACAGCAGCAGCCCGCCGATGAGCGCCGGCACCGACCAGTCGGAAAACAGGTTCTTGAACAACCCGCCCAGCCGGCCCGGCCAGGCGCCGTCCTGCTGCGGCCACCAGCCGGCGTAGTGATAGACGGCCGCCGCCAGGAAACCGGCCAGGCACAGCCACACGAAGATGCGCCTCGCCAGGGAGGCCGGCCTGGCCGGGGCAACGTCGTCGCCGGCGGTGTCCAGGTCGATCTCCTCGTCGGCCGCGGCGGCAGCCGCCTGCGGCGGTGGTTCCTGCAGGCCTTCCCGGGCCCGTTCCAGGCTGAAGACGCGGGCACGTGCCAGCCACTTGGCCGCCACTATGCCCACCACGGTGGATGCGGCCGTGGCCAGCAAGGTGGGCAACCAGATGGCAGCCGGGTCCTGGGAACCCGCCGCCGCCCGCAGGCCCATCACCCCCGTGGGGATCAGGGCCAGCGACGAGGTGTTGATGGCCAGAAACAGGCACATGGAATCGGTGGCCACTCCGCGGTGGCGGTTCAGCCGGTCGAGTTCCATCATGGCCTTGATGCCGAAGGGGGTGGCGGCGTTGGCCAGCCCCAGCATGTTGGCGGCGAAGTTGAGGATCATGGCGCTCATGGCCGGGTGATCCTCGGGCACGCCGGGAAACAACCAGCGCATGGGCCGGCGCAGGGCCCGGGCGATGAGGCGCAACAGGCCCCCGGCGCCGGCCACCCTCATCAGCCCCAGCCAGAAGGCCATGATGCCGATGAGCGAGATGGCCAGATCCACCGCTTCCTTGGCCGAGGCGAACGAGCGCAGGGTCAACTGGTGCATGCGGCCGGTGAATCCCGCCACCAGGATGGAGACGATTATGATACCCAGCCAGATGGCGTTCATCATGGCGGCACCCCCATGTCAGCACCGGGTACTCATCCCACCAGCACCCGCAGCAACAGGTAGAACAAGCTGGCCAGGATGGCCCCGGCGGGGATGGTCACCACCCAGCTGGCCAGGATGGTGCGGGCCACGCTCAGGTTCAGTGCGGTCAGGCCGCGGGCCAGGCCCACTCCCAGCACCGCCCCCACCAGGGTGTGGGTGGTGGAGATGGGCAGTCCCAGGGGCATGACCGAGGCCACCAGGATGACGATGGCCGCGGCGAACTCGGCACAGAAGCCGCGGCTGGGGGTCAGCTCGGTGATCTTCTCTCCCACCGTCTTCATCACCCGCCAGCCCCAGGTGGCCAGGCCGATGACGATGCCCACCCCGCCCAGGGCCAGCACCCAGGCCGGAACCCCGGCGGTCATCCTCACCGAGTGACTGGTGAGAGCCTGCACGGCCGCCGACAGTGGCCCCACGGCGTTGGCCACGTCGTTGGAACCGTGGGCGAAGGCCACGAAGCAGGCAGTCATCACCTGCACCGGCACGAACACCCGCTCTACCGCGTGCCAGCGCGCCTCGGAGGAGAACTGTTCCACCTCGGCCAGGGTCTGCTCGCGCAGCTGCTTGGCCTGGCGGATGAGCAGGCCGGCCTGCTCGGAGAGGCCGCCGTTGCAGGTCTCGCGCACCCGGCGCAGGTGAACGATCACCTTGCCCAGGGAACGGGCCGCCTCGGCGTAGCCGATGGGATTGCAGACGCTGGTGCCCTCCGTTATCCGGGCCAGCAAGCGGCGGGCCACGAAGAAGGCCGCCGTCCCCAGCACCAGGGCCACCCCCAGGGTCCCCAGTACCACCTGGCGGCTGAAGGGATCGATGCCCCAGCGGTGCCAGGAAGGCTTCAAACCCTTGAAGGCCCCTACCCCCACCAGCACCAGCACCACCAGGAAGACGATGTAGGGGGCGAAACGCTTGGCCGCGGTCAGGGGATCGCGCTGGTAGTAGACCTTGGACAGCAGGATGCGAAACAACAGGTAGGCCGCCGCCCCGGACAGCACCGGCGAGACGATCCAGCCGGCGGTGATGATACCCACCTTCGACCAGGCCACCTGGCCGGCACCCAGGGCGGTGGCTCCCACGCCCACCACCGCGCCCACGATGGAGTGGGTGGTGGACACCGGCCAGCCGAAGTAGGTGGCGAACAGCAACCAGCTGCCGGCGGCCAGCAGGGCGGCGATCATGCCGCAGGCCAGCACCACCGAGGCCTGGGCCCCGAAGACCACCTCGAACATCTGGGGGTCGAACACCTTCTTGCGAATGGTTTCCGAGACGTTCGAGCCCACCAGGTAGGCGCCGGCGAACTCGAACACGGCCGCCAGCACCACCGCCCGGCGCAGAGTCAGGGCCCGCGACCCTACCGAGGTACCCATGGCA
>QMME01000252.1 GCA_003647095.1 Deltaproteobacteria bacterium | reverse complement strand
GGGGTGGGTTTCGCCGACCACGTTCGCAGCGTGGAACTGGTGCGGTTGGCCTGGCAACTGGCCGGCCGGTTGCTGGCGGGCCGGGGCCGGTTGCTGGCCAAGGTGTTCGCAGGCGAGGACCTGGCCGGACTGGTGGCCGAGATGGAAGAGCAGGGCGGCGCGGTCAAGCGCTTGCGGCCGGCGGTGACGCGCAAGGCCTCGCGGGAGCTGTACCTGGCAGTCACGGTGGGGGCGAAAGGCAAGGGTTGATGAGCGATGCTGAGCAGTCGGCGGGGCGGGAGGCGGAGGTCTTCCGCAGGGATTTCCAGCAGGTGCTGGCGGAGATGTCCCGGGTGGTGGTGGGGCTGGAGCAGCCCATGCGCGCCGTCCTCACCTGCCTGCTGTGCGGCGGGCACGGCCTGCTGGAAGGGGTGCCCGGGGTGGGCAAGACCCTGCTGGTGACCACCCTGGCCCGCTGCCTGTCGCTGCGCTTTGCGCGCATCCAGTTCACCCCCGATCTCATGCCCGCCGACGTCACCGGCACCAACATCATCGAGAGCGAGGGCGGCCAGGTGGGCGGGCGGGTGCGTTTTCGCCCCGGGCCCATCTTCGCCAACGTGGTGCTGGCCGACGAGATCAACCGGGCCACCCCCAAGACGCAGTCGGCCCTGCTCGAGGCCATGCAGGAGCAGCAGGTAACGGTGGGCGAGAAGACCCGGCCGCTGGAACAGCCCTTCCTGGTGCTGGCCACCCAGAACCCCCTGGAGATGGAGGGTACCTACCCACTGCCCGAGGCCCAGCTGGATCGCTTCCTGTTCAAGATCGTGGTGCCCTATCCCCGGAGGGAGGAGCTGGCCCGCATCGTGGAGCGGACCACCACCGGCCGGGAAGCCGAGCCCAGCGCGGTACTCGATGGCGCGGCCGTGGAGCGGCTGCGCCGGGTGGTACGCCAGGTGCCGCTGCCGGCGGCGGTGCTGGACTTCATCACCGCCCTGGTGGCGGCCACCCATCCCGACAGCCCCGAGGCCCCGGCCCCGGTGCGCCAGTACGTTCGTTACGGGGCCAGTCCCCGCGGGGCCCAGGCCCTGGCCCTGGGGGCCAAGGTGCAGGCCCTGCTGGACGGGCGTTTCGCCCCCTCGCGCCGGGACGTGCTCCAGGTGCTGCCCCTGGCCCTGCGCCACCGCGTGGTGCTCAACTACGAGGGGCAGGCCGAGGCGGTCACCAGCGAGGATATTCTCGAACGGGTGGCCCGGGAGCTGGGCTGAAGGGCGGGAAGGCTTGATTACCGGCCCGGGCCGGTGCTAGAGAGCTTGACAGCGGAGTGAAATGCCGATGGCCAAGAAGCCCGACGAGCGGCGCCATTTCGAACGCATCGAGCGGCGCGACACCATCAAGATCAAGGAATACCGCTATCCCGAGCGGGGGCGCTTCCAGCAGGCCCGCATCATCGATCTATCCGCCGGCGGCCTGCAGATCGAGACCAAGCGACACTTCGCCGAGGGCACGGTGCTCAAGATCGAGATGAACTTCACCGGCTGGCAGCGCTACACCCCGGGGTTCCTGAAGTACTTCGGCACCGCCGCCCAGCGGCCGCTGGTGGTACTGGCCGAGGTGGTGCGCTGCCTCGACCAGGTGCCCGGTCACCGCTACGAGGTGGGCGTACGCTTCACCGGTATCGACGAATCACACCGCCGGGCCCTGGTGCGTTTCATCCGCGCCGAGGTGCTCAAGCGCTAGGTGGACGGGTGCCGCGCTTTTTCGAAAACGTCTTCATCGGTGCCGGCATCAGCTGCCTGGCCGCGGCCCGCCGCCGGCGCGGCGACAGCATCGTCCTGGAGGCCGCGGCTCGCCCCGGGGGCCTGTGCCGCTCCGAGCGGGTGGAGGGATTCACCTTCGACTACACCGGCCACCTGCTGCACCTGCGCCGGCCGCGCGTGCGCCGCTGGGTGCGCCGTTTGCTGGGTGACAACCTGGCCCGCCACCGGCGCAGCGCCTGGATCTTCTCCTCCGGTGTCTACACCCGCTATCCCTTCCAGGGGCACTTCCACGGGCTGCCGCCGCGGGTGGCGGCCGAGTGCCTGCTGGGGTTCTTCGAGGCGCTGCAGCGGGGCCGGCCCGGCCGCGCCCGCGACTTCGCCTCCTGGGCCCGGGCCCAGTTCGGCGCCGGGGTGGCCCGCCACTTCATGATTCCCTACAACCGCAAGCTGTGGACGGTGGATCCGGCGGAACTCACCCTGGAGTGGTTGGACCGCTTCGTGCCCCGCCCGGGGCTGGAGCAGGTGGTGCGCGGGGCGCTCGAGGACGTTGACGACGCCGCCGGCTACAATGCCTGCTTCCACTACCCGCGCCGCGGCGGCATCGAGAGCCTGGTGGAAGCCCTGGCCCGGGGCCTGCGCCTCGAGTGCGGCCAACGGGTGACGACGATCGACCTGCAGCACCGGCGGCTGCGCCTGGCCGGCGGCGAGGAGATAGCCTTCGGCAATCTGGCCAGCTGCATTCCGCTGCCGCGGCTGGTGCGGATGTGCCGGCCGCTGCCCGATTCGGTGCGCGAGCGGGCCGGCGAGCTGCGCTGGGCCGGGGTGTACAACCTCAACCTGGGCCTGCCCGGCCCGGCTCCCGCGCGCCACTGGGTGTACCTGCCCGAGCGCAGGTTCCGCCCCTACCGCTTCGGCTACGCCAGCAACTTCTCCGCTGCTCTGGCCCCGGCCGGCCACCACGCCGTCTACGTCGAGGCCTCCTACCGCGGCGGGCGCCGGCCCGACCGCCGGCGCCTGCGCCGGCGCCTGCTGGCCGACCTGGCCGCCGCCGGCGTCATTACTTCCCGCCGCCGGCCGGTGGTCACCTGCGAGCTGGACATCCCCTGCGCCTACGTCATCTACGACCGCCGGCGCACCCCGGCGGTGCGGGCCATCCGGCGCTACCTCGAACAGCGCCGGGTGTTTCCCATCGGCCGCTACGGGCGCTGGGAGTACTCCTCCATGGAAGACGCCCTGTGGCAGGGCCTGCAGCTGGCCGAGCGGCTGGCCTGAGCGGGGTTGCCCCGGCGATGTCCCGGACGCCCCTGGTATCCGTCGTCCTGCCCGCCCGGAACTGCGGCCGCCGCCTGCGCGAGGCCGTCGACAGCGTGCTGGGACAGACCTTCCCCGACCTGGAGCTGATCCTGGTCGACGACCACTCCACGGACGGGTCGGTCGCCGCCCTGGGGATGCGGGATGCGCGCCTGCGGATCGTCGCCAACCCCGGCGCGGGGCTGGTGGACGCCCTCAACGCCGGAGCGGCGCGGGCGCGGGGCGACTACCTGGCGCGGATGGACGGCGACGACCTGTGCCTTCCGCACCGGTTGGAGCGCCAGCTGCAGCTGCTGCAGCGGCACCCGGAGGTGGGGGTGGCCGGCACCCGGGTGGAGGTGATCGCCGACGGTCCCGTGGGGGAGGGCTGGCGCCGCTACGCCGAGTGGGTAAACGCACTCGTCGAGCCGGAGGAGATCGAGCGGGCCATCTTCATCGAAAGCCCGCTGCCCCATCCCACCGTCATGATGAGGCGGGGGGTATGGCAGCTGTTGGGTGGATACCGGGACAGGGGCTGGCCCGAGGACTACGACCTGTGGTTGCGCGCCTACCGGGCGGGGGTGCGCCTGGGCAAGGTGCCCGAGCCGCTGCTCCGGTGGCGTGACAGCCCCACGCGGCTGTCACGGACGGACCCGCGCTACTCCAAGAGAAGCTTCATGCGCGCCCGGGCCCATTTCCTGGTGCGCACGGTGCTGGCGGAGCGGCCGGCGTTGATCTGGGGCGCCGGGGAGACGGGGACCCTGCTGGCCCGCTGCCTGGATGACGAGGGCGTCCGGGTGCGCGGCTTCATCGATGTCGATCCCAGAAAGATCGGCCGCCGCCGGTCGGGCCGGCCGGTGCGCGGGCCGGGAGCGGCACTGGCAGCCGGGGAGATCGTCCTGGTGGCCGTGGCCGCGTGGGGGGCGCGCGAGGAAATTCGCGCCTACCTGGCCGGGGAGGGACGGCGCGAGGGCCGCGACTTCCTGATCGTGAGTTGACTTGACCCGGGCCTGAAAAAGACTGATAGAATGGTGCAGGTACGGTGTGTTCGTGGCCACGCCGGCGAATAAATAAAAGTCAGGCGCCGTGCGTCCAAGAATTGGCGTTTTTCGACCTGCCGTTGAAGAAAGGAGGCCCGGGATGAAGAGGTTGCTCATGCTGGCCGGTTGCCTGGCCGTGGTTCTGGGGGTACGGCCCGCGGGGGCGGACGATTTCGCCGCCAGGTGGGCCAAGCTGGCCAAGAATCCCAGCAAGGTCTTCAAGGTTACCGCCAAGCCCGGCGAGGAGATTCCCGAGGCCACCCTGAACATCTCCTTCGGCCCCGGTTCGCTGATCTCGGTGTCGCGCGGCCGCCGGGCCAAGCCCAAGGACATGCTCGGCGACGACGACATCGCCGGGGTGGTCAACCGCAACCTGCGGGTGGTCAAGTACTGCTACTGCAAGGCGCTCAAGAAAGACCCCGATTTCGAGGGCCAGGCCATCGTGGGGTTGAAGATCAAGACCTCCGGCAAGGTGGCCCGGGTGAACATCGAGCCCGAGGACATGGCCCGCAATCCCTTCGGCAGGTGCCTGAGCAAGCGGGTGGCCCGCTGGCGCTTTCCCCGCTTCACCGGCCAGAAGGAAGACGGCCTGCGCGTCGACAGCGTGGGCTATGAGTTTCCGCTGTCGTTCGAACCAGCTCGCTGAGCTCGCTCCTGCGGCCGGCCCCGCCGGGAGCCGCCGTCGGTTGGGGGTCCGCGGCCCCGTCGCGGCCGTCCTCCGTCGCTGCGGTACAGGGGACCTGGCGCCTGCGGCGCCGGCATTTTTTCCTCGTCGCTGCCGCGACTGGACTGGTCCTCGCTCCTGCGGCCGGCCCCGCCGGGAGCCGCCGTCGGTTGGGGGTCCGCGGCCCCGGCGCCGCGCAACGCTGCTCACTGCTCCTGGAAGGCCTGCTGGGCCTCGGCCTCCAGCTCCTGGAAGCGCCCCTCGTACTTGGGAGAGAAGTGGAACACCACCAGGCGCTTGACCCCGGCACGGCGGGCCAGTTCGCCGGCCTGGCGGGCGGTCAGGTGGTGGGTCTCGCGGGCACGCTCCCGGTCCTGGTGCAGGAAGGCCGCCTCGCAGAAGAGGATGTCGGCACCCCGGGCCAGCTCGACGATCTTGTCCTGGTTGGCCGGGCTGCCCAGGGCATCGGCCACGTAGGCGATCTTGCGGCCGGGAGTGACCACCAGCAACTGCTCGGCCAGGGGCGCCGGGTCGAGCTGCCGGCCCTCCACTTCCAGGGCGGTTCCGGGTGGCCGGCCCCGTCGTACCCAGTGCTTGAGCTCGTTCAGCCAGGGCCCGGGCCGGTGACCCAGCTGCCGCAGGCGCACCGGGTTGATGTTGTAGAAGTCGCGCTCCTGCACGGCGAAGGCCAGGCTGACGATGCGGTGATCGAGCGGGCTGCAGCGCACGCTGATCAGCTCGTCTTGCCAGAGCCAGGGGCCGGCGGGCAGGGAAGTGGTGCGCGGCCGGCGGAAGCGCTGGCGGCAGAAAAACTCGCTGCGCCGTACTCCCGTCTTCTCCCACTCGTGCACCTCGAAAACCAGGCGGTGGCGGTTGACCAGGTTCCAGGTGTAGCCGGCCAGCTTGCCGCGCACGCAGGCGATGATCCCCCGCGGACCGAAGATACGCACCCGCTTGCTGCGTCCCACCATCAGGCGCAGCAGGTGATCGAAGCCGATGAAGTGATCGATGTGGGTATGGGAGACGAAGATGTCGCTCACCCGCAGGATCTCCGCGGCGGACAGGGAGACGCTCTGGCCGCAGTCGAACAGCAGGGCCCGCTTCTCCTGGAACAGGTCCACAAACAGGGCCGGGTCGCCGGAGGGACCGTTGACCAGCTTGGGCAGGAAGGATGTCTTCATGACACCTGTTGGGAGCCGGCGGCGGGCAGCAGCACCTCGAAGGCGGTGGTGAAGTCGCCTTCCGGCCGGGGGTGGATCTCGGCGGCCGGCAGCCAGCGCAGCCGGCCCCCGGCCTCCTCGACGATGCGCCGGCAGATGGACAGCCCCAGGCCGGTTCCCTGTTCCTGCTTGGTGGTGAAGAAGGGCTCGAACAGCTTGTCGACCAGTTCCTCCGCTACCCCGGGACCGTTGTCGAGCACCAGCAGCCTCAGCTGCCCGGGCTCCCGCCCGGCCTTGAT
>QMME01000251.1 GCA_003647095.1 Deltaproteobacteria bacterium | reverse complement strand
AGGTCGGGGGTGATTGTCACGTTGACCAGGCCGGTCTCGTCTTCCAGGGTGAGGAAGGTCATGCCCCTGGCGGTGGCGGGGCGCTGGCGCACGATCACCATCCCGGCCACCCGCACCCAGTCGCCGGCCCGGGGCCGGTCCAGGCTCTCGGCTGCCAGCACCCGCCGGCGGCGCAGGCGCCGGCGCAGGTATGCCAGGGGATGGGGACCGCAGCTGATACCGGACAGCGACAGGTCGGCAGTGGTGCACTCGAGCGCGGACATCTCGGCCAGGGGGCTGGCGCCGGCCGGCTGCTCGAGGTGGCGCAGCAGCGGGCGCTGTTGGCCCAGCGCACTTGCCTGCCACAAGGCCTGCCGGCGAGTCAGCCCCAGGCTGCCGAGCGCTCCCAGCGAGGCCAGGGCAACCAGTTCCCGCTGCCGCAGCTCGACCCGGCGCTGCAGCCCGGCCAGCGAGGTGAAGCGACCGCGGCGGCGTTCCGCCGCCAGTTGCCGCCCTGCCTGCTGCCTGAGCCCGCGCACGAAGCGCAGTCCCAGGCGCAGCCCGCCATCTGCCTCCACCCGGCACAGCCAGGTGGAGTGGTTCACGTCGGCCGGGCGCACCGACACCCCGTGTCGTTGGGCGTCGGCGACGATGGTGGCCGGGTGATAGAAGCCCAGGGGCCAGGCGTTGAGCAGGGCGGCGGCGAACACCTCCGGGTGGTGGGCCTTCAGGTAGGCCGAGGCGTAGACGATGAGGGCGAAGCTGGCCGCGTGCGACTCGGGAAAACCATAGAGGCCGAAGAAGGAAGCGAAGGAGGCGACGATCTCCTCGGCGGCCCGGCCGCGGATGCCGTGACGGTGCAGGCCCCGGCGCAGCTGCTGCTGGTGCCAGCGGCGGTACTCGGGCGAGCGGCGATGACCCATGGCCCGGCGCAGCTGCTCGGCCTGGCGCAGGCTGTAGCCGGCCGCCGTCATGGCGATGCGCATGGACTGTTCCTGGAACAACGGAATGCCCAGGGTGCGTTTCAGGATGGGCTCGAGGGCGGGATGGGGATAGGTCACCGGCTGGCGGCCGGCGCGGCGCTCCAGGTAAGGGTGCACCTTGCGTCCCACGATGGGCCCCGGGCGAATGATGGCCACCTGCACCACCAGGTCGTAGAAACAGCGCGGCCGGAGCCGGGGCAGGATGTTCATCTGGGCCCGGCTCTCCACCTGGAACACGCCGATGGTGTCGGCGCGCCGCAACAGCTCATAGGTGCGGGGATCGTCGGCGGGCAGGTGGGCCAGGTCGAACCGCTGGCCCCGCTGTCGCAGCATCCAGCGGGCCTGCTCCAGCGCCCGCAACATGCCCAGCCCCAGCAGGTCTACCTTGAGGATGCCCAGGTCGCCGCAGTCGTCCTTGTCCCACTGGATGACGGTGCGCCCGGCCATGCTGGCCGGCTCTATGGGAACCACTTCGTCCAGCCGGCCGGCGCAGAGCACCATGCCGCCGCTGTGTTGCCCCAGGTGGCGGGGCAGGTGCTGCAGCCGGGGCGCCAGTTGCAGCAACCACCTCACCCGCCGCTCGCCGGGATCCAGGCCGGCCCGGACGGCGGCGCCGGCCAGATCGGGCTCGCCGTCGCTGCCTGGCAACTGCTGCAGCAGGCGAGCCAGGTACTCCTCCGGCAAGCCCAGCACCTTGCCCACCTGGCGCACGGCGCTGCGCCACCGGTAAGTGATCACGTTGGCGGTCATGGCCGCCCGCTGCCGGCCATAGCGCTGCCAGACATACTGGATGACCCGTTCGCGTCGTTCACCCGAGGGCAGGTCGAGATCGATGTCCGGCCATTGTCCACGTTCGGCGGAGAGGAAGCGCTCGAAGAGCAGATCCATGCCCACCGGGTCCACGGCGGTGATGCCCAGGCAGTAGCAGACGGCGCTGTTGGCGGCCGAGCCGCGACCCTGCACCATGATGCCTTGCTCGCGGCAGAAGCGGCAGATGTCCCACACCACCAGGAAGTAGCCCGCCAGCCCCAGCCGCTCGATGACCGCCAGCTCGTGGGCCAGCTGGCGCCGCTGCCGCGACCCCAGCGGCCGGTAGCGACGGGCGGCGCCCCGCCATACCAGCCGTCGCAGCAGGCCAACCTGGCTCTCGCCCGGGGGCGTGGCGAAATCGGGAAAGCGGTAGTCCAGATCGTCGAGGGAGAACTCGCACAGCTCGGCCACGCGCCGGGTGTTGGCCACGGCCTCCGGCAGAGCGGCAAACAGTTCCGCCATGCGCTGCGGGGATTTCAGGTGGCGCTCGGCATTGCCCTCGAGCAACCTCCCGGCCTCGTCCAGGCGCAGCCGACGTTGCAGGCAGGTAAAGACATCGAGCAGGCGGCGCTCCCGGCGGCGGCCGTAACGCACGTCGTTGCTGGCCACCAGGCCCACCCCGGCGGCGGCAGCCAGGTCGGCGAGGAAACGGTTGCGCTCCGCTCCAGCGCGGTCGAGGCAGCGGCAAACCTCGATCCACAACCCCTCGGGCCCGAACAGCGCGCGCAGGCTCCCGAGCAGGTGCTGCACCCGCTCCGGTCCGCCGGCCCGGCGGGCCTGCAGCAGGGCGGAGCCGGCCAGGCATACCAGCCCGTCGCTACGCCCGGCCAGCCGTTCGAGCGCGAGCCGGGCCCGGCCCTGGGGCGGCCGCCGGGCCCCCGCGGGGACATCCGGGCGACAATGCCCGGCCGTCAGCAGCCGGCACAGGTTGTGCCAGCCACGCCGGGAACGCACCAGCAGCACCAGGCTGCCCCCTTCCGCCAGCGACAGCTCGGCTCCCAGCAGCGGCCGCAGGCCGGCCTGGCGGGCGGCGAAGTGAAAGCGCGGCAGCCCGTAGACGCCGTCGCAATCGCACAGCGCCAGGGCATCCATCTCCAGCCGGGCCGCCCGGGTGACCAGGTCTTCCGGGGCGGAAGCCCCGCGCAGGAAGCTGAAGGCGCTGCGGCAGCGCAACTCGACATAGTCTTTCATGCGAAGTTCCCCGGGAACTTCACGGTTTCATCCGAATATGCCGTCGGCCAGCCAGCGGTCCGCCAGGCGCCGGTGGTACAGGCGCAGCAGCGGCCCGCCGGCCAGTTCCACCTCGTAGTAGTCCCGCTCGTCGTCTGTCTCGCTCCACCACCGCTCCACCACCCGCCAGGGGCCGCCCCGGCGCCGTATCACTCCCCGCCAGGGTCCGCCGGTGATGCGTTCCGGCCGTCCATCCGCGGCGCACGCCACCTGCACGGCGCACGGGGGCCGCAGCGCGCGCAGGGCGGGCCAGCGGCCGCCGCCCGGCCGGGCGCAACCGCGGCCGCGCTGGAGCGGGGAGGGAAAGGGCACCAGCTCGAAGCAACCGGGCAGGTGGGAATCCAGCGGGCGGACACTGCCCACCCGCCCCTCGCCCAGACGGGCCGCCAGGCGGGCGACCAGGCCGGGGAAGCCGGCCGGGGCGGCAGCCCCGGTGCCGAACAGCTCCAGCTGCCCGGGTGTCTGCGCCAGCGTTTCCGCCTCCAGGCCCACGCTCGTCACCGGCAGGCGGGGCGGCGCCCGCTGCAGCAGCGCCCGGGACAGATCCAGCCAGGTACGGGGACAGGCACAGGCCGCTGCCGGCCGCAACAGGTGTTCGGCGCGCCCCTCCGGTTCCAGGGCCAGGCTCAGGACCAGTTCGGCCGCCACCAGCCCGCGGGCGCGCAGGCGGCGGGCCAGGCGCTGGCAGAGGCGATTCAACACCAGCAGCAGCGGCTCCAGCAGGGCCAGGGGATACTCGCAGTCGACCTGCTCGATCATGCGCTCGGGAAGCCGCTGCCAGGATGGTGGCTGCAGGTCCTCTCCACGGGCCTGGTGCCACAGCCGCAGCCCCGGAGGCCCCAGGCGCAACATCACCTCGGCGGGCTCCAGGGCGGCCAGCTGTCCCAGCCGCTCCAGGCCCAGGGTCCGGCACAGATCCAGCACCCCCGACGATCCGGCCAGCAGCGACAGGGGCAGAGCCGCCAGCGACCGTCGTTCCCGCCCCGCGGCTATCACCCCCACCGCGGTGGCGGTGCAGGCCGCCAGCCGGGCGGCCAGCAGGCCACCGGCGATACCCACCCGCACCCGGAGGCCGGCCCGGCCGGCGGCGTCCCGCAACCGTCGGGCCAGCTGCTGCTCCGACGGGTACAGCCTGTCCAGTCCCTGCAGTCCCAGGTACACCGGGCCCTCCGGGCTGGTGGCCACGCGGGGAGAAAAGGAACGCGCCACCTCCACCAGCTCGGCCAGGGCCGAACGCACCGCCGCCGGTGAATGGGCCCGCAGCAGGCAATCGCCGGCCAGGCTGCGAGCCTGGGCAACCGTCATGCCCGGCACCACCCCGGCCCGGGCCGCCCGGGAACCGGCCGCCACCACCCGGGCCTGTCCCCCCCGGCCGCGGTACACCGCCAGGGGCCGGCCGGCCAGCTCCGGCTCGGCCCGCACCAGTGCCGCCACGGGCAGGCTTTCCGTATACAGGCAGGCGATTCGTTCGGAGTCGTTCACGGGCGGCATTATACTGGACGCATGTACAGTATTCAACCGCTTTCTTGCCGGGCCAACTCACCGGATTCGCTCGAATTCCGGCTCCAATCCCTCCAGCCACGAGTCCCCCGCCGCGGAATCGGCCCAGCGAGACCGCACCCGGCGCAGGCGCACCGTGAGCGCTGCCAGCGGCCCGGCCAGCGGCCGGGCCGAAAGCAGCACCACCACCGACCGCGAGGCCCGGCTCAGCCGCTGCAGCCTCACCCAGGCCGATGCCGGCAGGCAGCGGCCGGCGCCGACGCCGGCGGGGCCGGCCAGGTCGAGCACCAGCAGGGCAAAGCCATCCGCCTCCAGTATCGTCTCCGTGCAACGCAGGGCCTGGACGTGATCCGCGGCCCGGACCCAGAGCAGTTTCTCCAGTGCCACCCCCGAGGCCGCGGCCGAATCGACGTCGAGGCCGTCGCCCGCGTCGACCAGGGCGGCAAACCTGCCGGCGCCGGTGGCGGACGCCAGCAGCGACTGCGTGACCACGGCACCTCCGTGGCCGACCACGATCTCGTTCAGGCATCCCGGCACCAGTCCTCCTCCCGTAAGCTCGTCCAGGGGCCCCAGGCCGGTGGACAGCGGCCCGGGGCCCGCCCGGCGCGCCGCCGCCTGGCTCCTGGCCAGGCAGGTGGCCGACACCAGTTGGCTGGCACCGAAACGGGTGGCCAGTTGCCGCAATCCGTTCATGCGCTCGTCATCCACGGCGGGCGTCATTATACTGTTCATCCGTACAGTGTTCAACAACAAAGGGCGGCGGCCAAAATCTGCCACTTCATTATGCGGATTTTCCAGATCGGCCGCGAGATCAAGGAGGCGCAAGAAAATGGCCGCAGTCGTAGTTCACCTACGTCGAGGACCATTTTCGCAGCGCCGACGCCGAGATCGCGGCCGAGGCGGGAAATCCGGGGTGGTTGCCCCCGGACAGGCAACGGCCTATAATGCCTTCCGTGAGAAGGGCATCGAGAACACGACCTTCCCGGGCGATATTGCCGCCGCTGATGTCCGGGCTGCTGCTGGTCGCGACCGGCTGCGGACCGGCGGGTCCGGGTATCGCCGTGCAGTTGCAGGTGATCGGCCAGGAACTGTCCAGCCGGGGTGGTCCCCTGCCCTCCGCGGGCCAGCCGCCACCCGGCATGGACGCCTTTCGCCTCTGTGTCCAGGATGCCGCCGGCCGCGGCCTGGTGTGCGAGGATTTCCACGACCTGACCATGACCACGGTGCGGCTCGAGGGAGTTCCCGCCGGCGCCAATCTCACCGTCACCTTCCAGGGCTACACCAGCGACGAGCAGACGCAGCAGGCAGACGTGCTGTGGTGCGGCCGCGCCACCGGCATCGAGGTGAAGAAGAATGCCACCACCACGGTGCGCATGCTGCTGGGCCGCTGTGGCGATTTCAACCAGCTGAGCCAGCCCATGAGCACGGGCCGGGCCTTTCACAGCGCCACCACCTTGCCGGACGGAAAGGTCCTGCTGGTCGGCGGCTACCAGACACTGTCCGTCGACAACGGTCGCTGCAGCCATCCCTGCACCATCCTGCAGGCGACCGACTCGATCGAACTGTTCGACCCGGCGGACGGCAGCTTCCAGCCGGTGGGCCATCTCGCCCACCCCCGCGGCCTGCACCAGGCCCTGGCCCTTTCCGACGGCCGGGTGCTGGTGGTCGGCGGCTGCCAGGTGGCTACCCT
>QMME01000250.1 GCA_003647095.1 Deltaproteobacteria bacterium | reverse complement strand
TTCCAGATTATCCCCTGGCAGAAGATCTTGTGTTCGTACAGGGCCATCAACTTGCCCAGGGTGGCCGGGTCGAGCCGGCGTGCCAGGATGGAGGTGGTGGGCCGGTTGCCGGGAAAGGTTCGCTGCGGGGCCAGGCGCTCGATGTCTTTCTCCGCCAGTCCCTGCTGCCGTAACAGGTCACGCACCTGCTCCCGGCTGCGGCCGTTCATCAGGGCCTCGGTCTGGGCAAAGAAGTTGGCCAGCAGGATGCGCTGGTGCCGCCCGCCGGCCAGGGGATAGTCGCTTTCGGCGAAAGCGATGAAATCGGCCGGCACCAGGCGGGTTCCCTGGTGCAGCAACTGGTAGAAGGCATGCTGTCCGTTGGTGCCGGGCTCGCCCCAGATGACGGGACCGGTCTGGTAGCCGTCGATGAACCGGCCCTGGCGATCACAGGACTTGCCGTTGCTCTCCATGTCCCCCTGCTGGAAATAGGCGGAAAAGCGCCTCAGCAAGCGGTGATAGGGCAGGATGGCGTGGGTCTCGGCACCGAGGAAGTCGATGTACCAGATACCCAGCAGGGCCATGATCAGGGGAATGTTGCGCTCGGGCGGCTGGCTGCAGAAGTGCTCGTCCACCCGCCGGGCCCCGGCCAGCAAGGCCCGGAAGTTGTCCATGCCCACCAGCAAGGCCACCGGCAGGCCGATGGCCGACCATACCGAGTAGCGCCCTCCCACCCAGTCCCAGAACTCGAACATGTTGTCCGGGTCGATGCCGAACTCCACCACCCGCTGGCGGTTGCTGGATACGGCCACGAAGTGACTGGCCACGGCCCGCTCGTCGCCCAGGCGCTCCACCAGCCAGCTCCGGGCGGTGCCGGCGTTGGTGAGCGTCTCCTGGGTGGAGAAGGTCTTGGAGGCCACCACGAACAGGACGGTCTCCGCCTCCAGCCCGGCGAGTACACCACCCAGGTCGGCCCCGTCGATGTTGGAGACGAAATGGGCCCTCAGGCCCGCTTTCCAGTACGGGCGCAGGGCCTCGGTCACCATGGCCGGTCCCAGGTCGGAACCGCCGATGCCGATGTTGACGACATCGCGGATGGGCCGGCCGGTGAAGCCCAGGTGCCGGCCCTGGTGCACCCGGCCGACGAACTCGTCCATGCGCTGCAGCACCTCGCGCACCCCGGGCATGACGTCGCGGCCATCGACCAGGATGGGTCCGCCGTCGAGGTTGCGCAGGGCCACGTGCAGCACCGCCCGCTGCTCGGTGAAGTTGATCTTCTCCCCCGTAAACATGCGCCGGCGCCACTCGGCGACCTGGGCCTGCCGGGCCAGGGCGAACAGCAACTCCATGGTACGTTCGTCGACCAGGTGCTTGGAGTAATCGAAGAGTATGTCATCGAGCTCCAGCGAAAAGCGCCGGAAACGTTGTGGATCATCCGCGAACATATCGGCGATTCGCCGGCCGCGCATCTTCCTGCTGTGGGCCGCCAACTCCTGCCAGGCGGGAAGCTCGGTGGGTGCCGGCATGAAAACACCTCCCGGGTGGTGGGTCTGCCACCCCGGTATACCGCCCCCCCCGGTGGCGGGTAAACAATTATTTCGCCGGCTGGATGGAGATGGTGTTGCCGGCGGAGTAGGCGGCGAACTCGGGAGCGTACATGGGCTGCACCGTGGCCGGGGCCACCTTGAAGGTGCCGGCCACGGCCGCCCGCAGCCGGTACTTGAAGGGATACTCGCCCTGGGGCAGGCGCTCGAAGAAGAAGTTGGTGCCGCTGTCACGCACTTCCTCGTACCAGTAGACACCCAGCGCCCAGCGGTGCCGCGAGCGCAGGCTGACCGGTTCGCAGCCGGCCGGGCGCGGGTCGCGCAGGTGCACGTAGCCCGCCGGGTGCTTGGCCCGGAGGGAAATGTGTACCTCGAGCTCGTCGCCCACCTCGATGCGTTCGCCGTCGGCCAGCGGCCGCAGCACCACCTCCCGGCCCGTCTTCACCCGCCGGAAGTACTCGCGCCTGACCTGCAGCAGGTCCCCGCGCGCCTCGGCCGGCAGCTTCTCGGTGGAAAAGTGCCAGGTCGCCGAGGCGAACATCATCCCCCGCGAGCGGTTTTCCACCTCCACCGTCGCCTGCTTCCGTGCATCCAGCCGCGGCGGCGCGATCACCAGCTGGTTGGACTTGCCGGTGTACTCGTCCGGCCTAAACAGGTAATCCTTGACCAGGTCGCCCACCTTCACCCGTGCCCGCTGCTGCCGGCCCAGCTGTCCCGTCTTCTTCAGGTAGTGCGCCAGCGAGTACACCACCTCGGCGGTGGCCTTGGTCGACTTCCAGTGGTTGAGCTTCTTGTTCAGGAACAACCACTGCACCAGCCCCTCCAGCTTTTCGTCCCGGGGATCGATCTCCATCTCCACCCGTACCGCCAGCGCATGGGTCTCGATGCTGTCGTTGTACCACAACCAGCCCCGGTCTTCCGGTGCCCAGGAGGTGCCCGTGTCCGGGTCGCTGTGCGCCGAGTCCATCACGCTGGCCCACACCAGCCGGGCATCCCGCCCGCGTCCCATGCGCTTGAGCGTCAGCGCCAGGTAGCCCTTGAGCAGGGGCGCGTGCTCCTTCCAGTGCTTGAAGGAGAAATCCAGCATGCGCCGGCGCTCGGCGTCGCTGAACATTTCTCCCCACCAGCTGGCATCCGGGTAGTTCGACAGCACGTAGTTGAGAAAGGTAATCTCCTCCCAGCACAGGTCTTCCTCCAGGCACTCCCGCACCAGGTGATCGAGGTAGTGGCGCTTTTCATAACGCCAGGCTCGCTTGACCATCCCCTTGGGCACCTCCACTCCGAACTCCAGGCCCTTGGAAAAGCCGTACAGCAGGTAAAGCGTCATGTAGGGGCTGGGCGGCCCGCCCGGGAACCAGGGAAATCCCCCGGAAGAAGTCTGGGCCTTCTTGAGCTTGGCCAGCGTCACCAGCCGGTGCGCCCGGGCCACCTCGGGAACCAGTATCTTCACCAGGTCCTTCCCGGGGACACCCCCTCCCCGGGACTCCACCAGCCAGGGCGTCTCCTCCAGCGCCAGCTTGCGGTTGGCATCGGGCCGGTCGAAGCTCTCGTACTGCGTGCGCCGCCGGCCCAGCTTCCTGCCCAGCCGTTCGAGAGCCGGGTACCTGGCGTACAGCGAGGCCATGATCCCCGCCGACAAGAACCGGTTCAGCAACTGCTCGGTGCACTCGTAGGGGTAGTTCACCAGGTAGGGCACCGCCGCCAGCACGCTGTAGAACAGCTGCGCATCCAGCGTCACCACCAGCTGCTCGTCGATGCGGCTGGGATCGTCGCTGCGCTCCATGTCGGCAAAGTGCAACCGCCGGAGCTGCCCGCCCTTCACCGTCACGAAGCGCGACTGCATCAGGTGCATGCGCCCGGGAAGCAGCGGCAGCGGCCGCAGCTCCCCGTCCGAAAACGCCCCCGCCCGGGCCACCACCCGCACCGCCACCTGCCCCACCCGCACCGGGGCCTTGACCACGAACACCTCGCTGCTGCTGCCCCCGGGCTCGACCGAAAACTTCCGCCGCGCCCGGCCCGGCTGCAACCCGAACTCGTCCAGCAGGCTTCGCTCCGTGGCCGGGTCGATGATGTCGAACTGCAGCTCGCCGGCCAGCTTGCTCTCCCCGGCGTTCTGCACCACCACCCGCAGCTCGGCCCGGTCGCCCTCGCGCAGGAATCGCGGCAGGTAGGGCCGCACCATCAGCTCCTTGACGGAACGGGCTTCTTTTTTCAGCGATCCGCTCGAAAGATCGCGGGTGATGGCATGCACCCACACGTTCCAGGCCGTCACCGAGTCCGGCACCGCGAAGCGCAACTCCACCGTGCCATCGGCCCCCGTCACCAGCTGCGGCTGGAAAAACGCCGTTTCCGAAAAGTCCTGCCGCAACTGCACCGGCGCCGCCTGCCCGGCCACCCCGGCCCGCTCCCCGCCGGCCGGCCGGGCGGGTGCCTTGCCGCCTCCGGCCCGGAGAACACCCAGCAGCGTCTTGTCCTTGCCGGCCGCGCTGCCAGTGGCCGCCGGCATCTCCCTCTCGGCATGGGCCGCTTCGTCGAGAACCACGTCCCCCCGGGAAGCCCGCGGCGCCGCCGCGGGCAGGGCCATGCCCCGCTTCCGCAAGATCCGCCCGCCGCGGCCGTAGCCGATACCGCCGATGCCGTAGCCTGACAGCATGGCCAGGCGGGCCGGGTGGAGGGTGGGAGAGGATCCGGGGCCGGGAAAACCGTCGCAGCTCACCCAGCTCTGCCGCGCCTGGTACAGGCTGGCGCGCAGCGAAGCCGCGTTCATGAAGCTCGGGTACACCGACAACACCGACGGCGGGTTGTGCGGCGCGAAGATGTCCAGGGAGCGGTCGTACATGTAGGCCAGCACTTCCGCCCCGGCCACGGCGCTGTCCTTCCCCGCCGGGCCGGTCACCTTCACCGTCCAGCTCTCCCGCTGGCCCGGCCGCAGCCGGTCCCGGAAGGTGGCGAACGACACCTTCAGCTCGTGGTTGTCCCAGGGCACCATGACATTGCCCTGGTTGACGAGGTACTGGTGATCCCGCACCGCGAACACGGTGATGCCGTACCCGCCACGATCGCCCTCTCCCACCGGCAGCTCGATGAGACCGCTGTCACGGCCCGCCCGCAGCAGCCGCCGCTCGGTGCGCCTGCCGTCACGCCAGAACTCCACCACCAGCACCTGCCCCGGCAGACCGGAATGCACCAGGAATCGCGCCCGGTCTCCCACCTTCACCGTCCCCAGCTCTTGCGCGAAGTACAACGGCAGCTTCAGCTCCAGCCCCTCCCCGGCCACCACCAGCTCGCGCTGGGTGCTGAACTCCTTGCCGAAGGCATCCCTGGTCCGGTAACGCAGGCGGTAGGCTCCGGGAGGCAAGGCCGGCAACTCGAATTCCGCCTGTCCCTTCTCGTCGTGAGTCAAGCGACCCCCGGCCAGGCGCTTGCCGTCGGCCCAGCCGTACAACACCGCCTGGGCGCTGTAGTTCGGCCGCCAGCGCTCCCGCTGCCGGTCCCCGCGCGTGGCAAAGCCCCGGTCCTGCTGCAACCCCGGCGACTCCGGCAGGGGCTGTGCGGCCGGCAATCTCGTCTCGGCCGGCTGCCGCAGCCGGTATAGCTCCCACTTGCCCGATCCCGGCGCCGCCGCCCCGTCGAGGTTGCTGCGCTGTACCCTGATCTTCTCGGGCCTCCCCGCCAACAAGAACCCCTTTTCCAGCACGAAGCGCCCCTCCACCGCCACGAATCCCAACCGGAAGCTTCGTTGCGCCGTGCGCGTCTCTCCGCCCTCGTCGGTGACTTCCGCGCTCAGGCGGTAGTTGTAGCTGATACCCGTGTCCGCCAGCCGCTCGTCGGCCCGGGGCACGAACTCCACCGCGAACTTCCCCTCCTCGTCCAGCCGGGCCGTCCCCGTGGCCACCACCTGGCTCTGCGCCACCGCCGACCCGTACCACCAGCCCCACCACCAGGGATACAGGGGCGTGCGTTCCACCCGCCAGTTCACCCGCCCGGCGTTCACCGGCAATCCGAAATAGTAGCGCGCCTGCCCCTCCAGCCGTGCCCGCCGGTTCAGGCGCAGTGCCTTCTTGGCCTCGATTATCTTCACCTCGAAGGTGGGCCGCTTGTACTCCTCCACCCGCACCAGGGCCCGCCCCGACGGCGACGCCCGCAGCTGCCACTGTCCCAGCATCCTTCCCGCCGGTATGGTGAACTCTCCGGCCACCGTGCCCCGCTCGTTGGTGGTGAAGGTGGCATCGGCCACGCTCTTCCTGTTGGCATCCTGCAACCACACCCGCACCTTGCGACCCGCCAGGGTATGGTAATCGGCCCGGCTGCGCCTGCCGCTGTAGACCACCGCCTTGAACTGCAGCTTCTGCCCGGGCCGGTACACGCTCCTGTCGGTGTACAGCAACGTCGCCGTCGTCTTCTCCACCGGCCGCCGGGCATACAGGTACAGGTAGTTCGGATCCAGTGCCACCTGCCGGCCCCGCCGGGCGTACAGGAAATACTGCCGGTTGTCTTCCCGGTGGAAGATCACCGTGCCGTCGCGCCCGGTCGTCTTGGTGGCCACCGCCCGGTGACCGCTACGCCAGTTGTACTGGTACAGCGCCACCTCCGCACCCCGCAGCGGCTCCCCGCTCGCTCCCGACAGCGCCGTCACTTCGACCTGCCGGCCGTGCTGCCGCTCCACCAGCACCAGGTCGCTCAAGATGAAGTTCAAG
>QMME01000249.1 GCA_003647095.1 Deltaproteobacteria bacterium | reverse complement strand
TGCTCCTGCTCCGGCAATGGAGGGCGCCGTCTGCCCCCCCTGTTCCCTCTCCTCGCTCTCCGTTCCCCCTGGTGGCACCAGGCCTCCGACCCGGGCCGGTTCCACCCGTTGCCGGACCGTGGACTCGTCTTCTCGGAGAGTTTCCTCCGCGACCTCGTCGTCCCCTCCGGGTGGCTCCAGCAGCCCCGACTTCAGGGCGGCACCCAGGTCGAGCATGCGCTCCACTCTTTGTTCAATGTCCTCCTCGGACGGGGCGGATTCTCCGGCCGGGTGCTTTTCCACCAGTGTGGGCGTATCCTGTTCCATGCCCACGTAGGTACGAATCTTGGCCACCAGTTTCTTCTCGTCCAGCGGTTTTTCAAAATAGTAGTCGGCACCTTCCACCAGCGCGTCACCGAAGTTGCGTACCCCCTCGTTGCCCGAGCCGATCAACAATACCGGCAGCAGGTCACCTCCCTCCAGCTCGCGAATACGGCGACAGACGGCAATACCCTGGCCATCGTCCACGGCCAGATCCAACACCACGATATCGGGTGGCGCACCGGCGAACTGCGCTTCCACGTCATGGCCAGCAGACAGCCGCTCCACCGCCCAGCCCGCTTCGACCAGCAGGCTTTCCAGCTGTCCGGCCAGCTGTTCGTCCGGTTCCACAATCAGGATCTTGGCCATGGTCACTCGACCGCCAGGGTGTGTTACCCTCTCTTGGAATCCCCGGCATCATAGCATGTCGAATGGATCGACATCAAAAAGAATCTTCGCCGCCCCGTCCCCGGGCAACCGTTCCCTGACCCGCGCACTGACCTCCTGCAGCGGCGATACCGTTGGCGACTTCACCAGCACCTGGAAACGATAACGATTACGAATACGGGCGAGGGGAGAAGGAGACGGTCCCAGCACCTCCAGCCGGCCGCGGCCCAGGCGGCGCAGCTGGCCGGCCAGCTTTCCGGCCAGCGCCCGCCCCGCCCGGGCGTCGGGGTGGCTGACCCGCACCAACAGCAACCGGCCCAGGGGCGGATAGCCCAGTCGGCGGCGCCGGGCCAGCTCCCACTGCTGGAACTCCTCCAGCCGGTTGTTCGCCGCCAGGCTGATAGCGGGGTGATCGGGAAGAAAGGTCTGCACCAGCACCCGTCCGGGATTGTCGCCGCGGCCCGCCCGCCCGGCCACTTGCACCAACTGCTGGAAGGTCCTCTCGGCCGCTCGGAAATCGGGCAGGTTGAGCCCCAGGTCGGCCAGTACCACTCCCACCAGGGTAACACCGGGAATGTCGTGTCCCTTGGTGACCATCTGTGTGCCCACCAACACGTCGGCCTCGCCCCGGGCAAAGCAGCCCAGCAACTCGGCATGGGCCCCGCGCCGGGCCACGGAGTCCGCGTCCATGCGCAAGACCCGGGCTCCGGGAAAACGACGACGAACCTCCTCCTCGCACTTCTCGGTACCCAGGCCGAACAGGCGCATGCGGGCCGACCCGCAAGCGGGACAGGCGGCGGGAGGTTCAATCTCCCGGCCGCAGTAATGGCAACGCAGGCGGTTGTCCCGGCGGTGGTGTACCAGGGCCACCGAGCAATCGCTGCAGTGCACCGCCCGGCCGCAGTCCTTGCACAGGGAAAACGAGGCATAACCACGCCGATTGAGAAACAGGATGGCCTGCTGGCCACGGTCCAGGGTCTCGGCCAGTGCCTGGGCCAGTGGAGCACTGAGGGTGTGCTGCCTCTCCAGGGGATCGGCCAGATCCTTCTTCAGATCGATGATCTCCACACGCGGCAGGGCCTTCTGTCCCACCCGGCCGCCCAGCACCAGCCAGCCACTCTTGCCGCTGCGAGCCCGGTGATAGGCTTCCAGGGATGGGGTGGCCGTTCCCAGCACCACCAGGGCGCCCTCCTGGCGGGCCCGTACCATGGCCAGGTCTCTTCCATTGTAGGGCAAGCGTTCGGACTGCTTGTAGGAGGAATCGTGTTCCTCGTCCACCACGATCAGCCCCACCCGCTCGAGCGGTGCGAACACGGCCGAGCGCGCTCCCAGCGCCACCCGGGCCTGACCGCTGAACAGGCGCCGCCATTCGTCGGCCCGCTCGCCCGGCGACAGGGCGGAGTGCAGCACGGCTACCAGGGCGCCGAAGCGTGCCCGCACCCGCGACTCCAGCTGCGGGGTGAGTGAGATCTCCGGCACCATGAGTATGGCGCCGTCGCCCCGGGCCAGGACAAGTTCCATGGCACCCAGGTAGACCTCGGTCTTGCCGCTGCCGGTCACCCCCTGCAACAACACCGTCTCCTGCTTCCTCTCCGACAGGGCTGCCCGCAGATCGCCCAGTGCTCGCTGCTGGTCGGCGGTAAGCCGCTCCACCGGCAACGCCGGCGGCATGCTGGCCGGGCGGGGCTGGCGCTCCCGGCGCCTGCTGTCCAGGCGAACCATTTCCTTTTTCTCCAGGGAGCGCAGGGCCGCCCGGACCCCGGAACCGGCCAGCCGGGCCAACTCGGACACCGGCAGCGAGCCACCGCGCCCGGCCAACAGGGAGACGAGCCTGGCCTGCAGGGGAGCCCGCAGCAGCTGGCTGGCCCGGGCGGCCGCTTCCGGCAGCAGGGTGGCCACCTGCTGGCGGGGCCCGCCTGCCGGTGCTTCCCGGTTGCGCACCAGGGGAGGCAAGGCGGCAAAGAACATCTCCCCGGGCGGTACCAGGTAGTAACCGGCCGCCCAGCGCAGCGTCTCCAGCAACGGCCGGGAAAGCACCGGGCGCTGCTCGAGCAGGCGGGCCACCGGCTTCAGCTGCAGGCCCGCCGGCGCCCGCTCGACGAACTGGACCACCAGCGCCCTCCGCCGCCCGCGCCCGAAGGGCACCTCGACCAGTTGCCCGCACTGCAGCCGGCCGCGTAGCCTCTCCGGAACCAGATAGGTGAAGTAGCCGGCAACCGGTGCAGCCACTGCCAGGCTGACCAGTCCACCCGGCGGCGAGTTCATCGGGCCGGGAGAATTACCGCTGGTCCGGGCGGAGCTGGAGTGCTTCATGGGCATCGAGCCTAGCATGAATGGGTGACGTTTTCCCCGTCATTTGCCGGGAAGGGGACAACCGCTCGGAGATCTATTTTTCCTCGTTGGAATCGTCCGCAGGGGGCTGTTCTTCATCGTCACCCTGGGGATAGTACTTCTTCATGCAGTCGTCGCATAGTGCATGGGAGAACACCGCTCCCGAGTGATCGTGCAGGTACTGCTCGAGCCGGTGCCAGATCTGCTTCTCGTCGCGGATGCGATGGCAATGCATGCAAATGGGAATTATCCCCTGCAGCTGCTTGACGTGTTCCAGTGCCTGCTCGAGTTCCCTGACCTTGCCGGCGAGTTCGTCTTTCAGCCGGAGAATACGTTCCCCGGCGCGCAGCCGGGAACGCAGCTCGGACTGGTCGAAGGGCTTGGTGATGTAATCGTCGGCACCGGCATCCAGGCCGGTGACTATGTCTGCAAGTTCTTCCCGGGCGGTGAGGATGACGATGTAGTGGTAATCCTCGTCGTGCTGCCGGCGCAGGCGGCGGCAAAGCTCCAGCCCGTCGATGCCGGGCATCATCCAGTCGAGCACCAGCAGGCGGGGGGGATCTGCTTCCTGCAGCTCCTGCCAGGCCTGCTGGCCGTCGTTGCAGGTGACCACCTCGTAGCCCCAGCGCTGCAGCAGCACTTCCAGCAGGCGGCGGGATACGGCGTCGTCTTCAGCCACCAGGACTTTCATCGTCCACGTAGTCTTTCATGACCGCCCTGGTCTCGGCAAGGAATTCCTGCAGCAGCCGCTCCAGTTGGTAAAGCCTTTGCCGTAGCAGTTTCTCGGAGGCCTCGTCACAGTTGTTCTCCAGCCAGCGGGCCAGCTGCGCCAGGCGAGGTGTCTCGACATTGAGAGAGGCTCCCTTGAGGGCATGGGCCTGGCGACCCAACTGCTGGCGATCGCCCGCCGCCAGCGCCTGGTTCATCTCGGCCACGGCGGCCGGTGCCTGCTGGCCGAATATCGACAGGAGCTCTTGCACCAGAATAGTGTCTCCACCCAGACGTTGCTCCAAACGCTTGCGGTCCCACAGCATCAGTCGATTTGCGTCGTTGTCCATCTGCCCCTCCCCGGTGGAAGTTATTCGCCGCAGCAGGTCGGCCAGCCGGCCGGGTTCCACCGGCCCCGCCAGCACGGCGCCGTTCCCCGCCGGCCGAGCCGGTGAAGCGGCTTCACCCTTGGCGCTCAAGAAGACCACCCGCGCCGACGGCTGCAGCTCTTTCAACATCCTGACCAGTTTATCACCCGAGTCTACCGGGCTTTCAACGTCCACGAACACGACATCGAAACGCCGCCCGCCAATCGCCTCCTGAAGCCGGGAACTGTCGGCCACCGTCTCCACCCAGTGACCCAGGCCTTGGAGCTGGCGCTTCAGCAGCAGGCGGCGGGTGGCGTCTTCGTCCACTATCAGCACCGCCAGTCTCCGCCTGCCCGGCGCGCCGGGCAGGGTCCGGCCCGCGCCCCCGCTCCCGGACTCCACGGGCTCCAGGTCATCGTCACCCATGGGTATGGTAAAAGTGAATCGCGAGCCCTTTCCCGGCTCACTGGTTACCGTGATGCTGCCGCCCATGGCCTCGACCAGGCGCCGGCAGATGGCCAGCCCCAGGCCGGTGCCGCCCGACCGGCGTACCGGCAGCCGGTCGAGCTGGGTGAAGGATCGAAACACCCGTGCCTGGTCTTCCGGGGATATGCCAATGCCGGTGTCGCTGACGGTTATCCGCAGCTTCCGGCCAGGATCGGGAGAGCTTGCCAGGTCGACGGCCAGACTGATGCCTCCCCGGCTGGTGAATTTCAGGGCGTTGCTCAACAGGTTACCCACTACCTGACAGAGACGGTCGGCGTCGGCCGTGATCCGGCCGGGTACTCCGTCGCTTATCCTGGTGCTGAAGGTCAGACCTTGTTGCTGTGCCTGCAAGCGATAGGGTTCTATACAGGCTGACAGCTTCTCGCGCAGAGCAAACCTCTGCGGGCGAATTTCCAGGCGCCCGGTCTCCAGGCGGGAGAAATCCAGCACGTCGTCGAGGATGCGACGCAGCCCCTGCGCCGAGACCAGGGCGGCTTCCAGGAACTCTCGCTGCCGGGGATTGGGATCGGACTCCAGTGCCAGCTGGGTCATGCCCAGAATGCCGTTCAAGGGAGTGCGAATCTCGTGGCTGATGGTGGCCACGAAGTCGCTCTTGACACGGGCGGCGGCCTCGGCGGCCCGGCGAGCCGCCACGAAGTCGGTCACGTCGTCGGCGCTGAGCATCACCCCGGACAGGGCGGCTCCCTCGTAAACGGGCTGGATGCGTATCAACAGCTCGCGGCCGAACAGCTGCTGCTGCCGCACCACCGGCTCGGTAGCGGGAACCTCGGCAAAGTTCAGCAGGCATCCACGCAATACGCGGTTGAGTTCGTCGTCCAGCAAGGCGAACACCTCACCGCCCACCACCTCGGCCCGGTCCCGGCCGGCCAGCCGGCAGAAGAAGCGGTTGGCCTCGACCACCATGCCGGTGCCGTCCATGAAGACCACGCCCTCGTGCATGGATTCGATCATGGCCGCCAGCTTGGCCGCCTCCCGCCGGGCCGCCTGCTCGGCCTCGACGCGGGTGGAAATATCGCGGAAAGACCATACCCGGCCGCAGATGCGGCCCTCCAGCCGCAGAGGTTGGGAGTAGCGCTCGATGATGCGCCCGTCGCGGAAATGAATGGTGTCGTAGGATTCCCTGTCGCTTTGATAGAGTTCCCTGACGCGACCCAGAAAGCCCTCCGGATCCTTGAGCTGGTCCAGCACGTACTCCACCATGCGGGCGTCGTCTCCGGTGTTCAGCAGTTCCTGCGGTATGCTCCAGAGCTTGACGAAGTTGTCGTTGTAGTGGAGGACCTGTTCCGATTCACCAATGACCAGGATGCCGTCGGCCGTCGATTCGATGATGGCTCGCAGGGTCTGCTCGCTACGGGCCAGTTTCTGGTGGGTGGCCGTCTCCTCGGTGACGTCGCGGAAGATGCCATAGGCCCCCACCACCCGCCCGTCGGTGTCGGCCTGGGGCACGGCGGTCACCCGGATGGTGCGCCGCACCCCGTCGGCGGCATTGATGTCCAACAGGTAGCTGTCGCGCCGGCCTCGCAGGCGACGGGCGGTCATGCTGCGCACCCGGGCGATGTTTTCCTCGTCCAGGAACTCGGTGATGTTGCGCCCAACCAGTTTTCCCGGCCCCACCCCGAAGATGACCTCGGCGGCGGGATTGGCGAACAGGAACACCTCCTC
>QMME01000248.1 GCA_003647095.1 Deltaproteobacteria bacterium | reverse complement strand
GCTGGCTCGGTGATAGATGCCTTCGAGTGCTTCGCCACCGGGGATGCGCTCGAGAATCTCGTGTGCCTTCTTCTTGAAGTCACCGTAGCTGTGGTGAATGCGCGCTTTGTCGAATGAACTCGCGAGCGCACCTTGCGGCTTGGCGATCGACATGCCGTTGTCGTTGAGCACCACCACCAGGTTGCGTTCCAGCGAGCCGGCGTGGTTGAGCGCCTCGTAGGCCATTCCCCCGGTGAGCCCGCCGTCGCCGATCACCGCCACCACCTTGCCCAGCTCGCCCTTCAGCCGCTTGGCCTCGGCCAGGCCCAGGGCGGCGCTGATGCTGGTGGAGGCGTGGCCGACGCCGAAGGCATCGTGCTCGGACTCGTCGCGGCGGTTGAAACCGGACAGGCCGCCGTGCTGGCGCAGGGTGGCGAAGCGCTGGCGCCGGCCGGTGAGCAGCTTGTGGGCGTAGGACTGGTGGCCCACGTCCCAGACGATGGGATCCACCGGCGACTGGAAGACATAGTGCAGGGCCACGGTCAGTTCCACCGCGCCCAGCGAGGAGGCCAGGTGGCCGCCGTTTTGGCTGACCACCTCGATGATGTGTTCCCGCAGCTCGCTGCAGAGCCGGCCCAGCTGCTCTTCCGGCAGGCGGCGCAGGTCCATGGGGGAATAGATCTCATCCAGCAGCGACATGTTCACCTCCACCGGCCCGGCCATGCTAGCCGACCGGCCCGCCCCGATCAAGGAACGCCGCCGCCTTCCGCTACGCGGCTTCTACCAGGTACCCCAGAAGGAAATCCCCCCCAGGTGCACGGAGGTGTCATACCAGTAATGGTTGGACCACTGGCGCAGGAACTGGTAGTCGATGGCCAGCTTCAGCGCGGGCCACCGCCCGGAGGAGCGCTGCAGCCGGTACTCCAGGGCCAGACGGGGGCCCAGGCGGGTATCGGCACGATTGTCGCCGGTGAGCAAGCCGTTTTCGTCCAGCGCCGGCCACCCGGCGTAGGCACGTCTTTCCAGGCGTACTCCCACCCAGACTCCCAGTGCCGGCAGCGGCAACCACTTGCCGACCACCTCGCCCCGGTGTCCACTGAAGAGGAACTCCTCTCCCAGGTAGCTGAACTGTTCCCGGGTGAGCTTGTTCTGCAGGATGCCGCTGTCGCCGATGGCCTGCAGGTAGGCGTATCGCAGTTGCAGCCCCAGTCGCCGGGCCAGTTCCTGGCTCACCGCCAACCCGGCCACCAGCTGCAGGTCCTGCCGGTCGTCGCTGGTGGAGCCGGAGCTGCCCGGGCCGGTGAAGTATCGCCACCCGAAGGCAAGCCGTGGGGCGATGGTGGTGTGCGAGGGCAGGGTAAAGGCCACACCCGCCTCGCCCCAGACATCGACGGACGACGACTCCCGGTCGTCGTAGAACCACCGGTAGGCGGAGCGCGCCTCCAGGTGCCAGCGCAACCAGGACAGCGGTTCCAGGAAGACATTGGCCAGCAGGCCGGGCTGCACCAGGTTCAGGGAGGCGTAGGTCGACCGGTTCCTGAGCGTCTGCAGCGACAACTCGACGGTGGCCTCGTTTTCGCCGGATGCGCCCCAGGCGGGGTTCATGAACAAGTACAGCTCGTGCCAGTGGGAAAACAGCTCCCGGTGGCGGGTGAAGGCACTCAGCTCGCCGTGGTAGCCGGTTGACCAGTAGGTGGCGAAGTCCAGGCTGGCCTCCAGCTCGGGTTTCAACACCAGGTCCCACTCGCCCGACCTGTCCAGGTAGACGTTGCTGCTGGCCCGGCTGGCCAGATCGAAGGTGACCGAGGCCTCGAGGGCCCCCGGCGACCCACCGTCCAACAGCAGCACGGACAGCAATAGCAGCGAGATGGTTTTCATGGGATGATTCCGTCGTGGGCGGGATGTCTACTGCGGGCCGCCACGGGCCCGGTGACGCCGCTGGCGCTCGCCAGCCGCACCACGTGACCACCCTCTCCGCTTTCCCCGTCGATGCCGGCCCCGGAAGCGATGCTCCTGGCCATCGTTGATGCCGTCTCCGTCCCGGTCCACGAACACCGGCTTGTCGTTGCCGGCGGCCTTGCCGGCAGCCTTGCCGGCGGCCTTGCCGGACGGCGGCGGGGGGGCCTGCCGCGGGGGAGGATTGGCGGGTTGCTGGTTTTCGTTCTTCGTCCCGGCGCTGGAGGTGCTCGTGGCGTTCTGCCGAGATGGAGGCTCCGGCCGGGAAACCGTCACGGGCTCCTCGGCCCGCAAGGGGGCCGAGGAACCCATGAACAACAGCAATGCCGGCAGCAGAAGCCTCACATCAACCTACTTACCACGTCCGGACTTGTTTTTGTAGTGGTCACACACGCCGTCGCCGTCGGCATCCACGAACCCCCGGCCGAAGCCGGCTCCGCCCCGCCGCATGCCGGAACCGGGCCCCTGCATGTTGCCGGAACCACCCGAGCGGCGGACCCGGTGGCGATTGCGATGGCGGCCACGCTTCATGTTGCCCTGGCCGCTTCCCTCCCCGGATCCCTGGCCGGCGAGGGAGCCGCTGTCGCCGGTGGCGGGCAGGGCATCGTCATAGGGAACACCCGACGAGGAGTCGCCGCTCGACTGGCCGCTGCCGGTCTCGGCGCTGCCCGGGCCGCTGCCTTCTCCCTGGCGGTGCCGGTGGCGATAGCGGTGCTGGTTCTGCTGTCCGAGCTGCTGTCGTTTCTGTTGCCGCTGCTGCACCTGCTTCTGGTCCTGCTTCTGCTTCTGGTCCTGCTTCTGGTCCTGCACCCGCGACTGGTCCTGCTGGCCGGATTGCTCCTGGGCCATCACCGGAGCCACGCCGAACAGTACCCCGAGCGCCGCTGAGAAGATTGCCTGTTTCATGCTTCGCCTCCTTTGGTTCGATTGAACACGGTTTGCGGTTGCGGCCTCCTTCGCCACCCGTTCACCTGCAGCGATCGTGCCAAGGCTGCACGAACCGACCAATGGCGTGATTCTGAAGGGCAATGCCGTCGTCGGCCGTTCTCATCCCGCCGGCGAGGCACGAGAATTCGACGATTTCGTCGAACCGGGTCGACCATTTTACCGCTTCCGGCCCCGGTACCGGTATCGCCGGGGTCAGACGAGGGAGTACTTCTTCATCTTGTAACGGATGGCGCGTTCGCTGAGCCCCAGTTCGCGGGCGGCCGCGCTCTTGTTGCCACCGTGGCGTCGCAGGGCGGCGTTGATGAGGTCGATCTCCAGCCGGGCCACCTGCTGTTCCAGGTTGCCCGGGTCGCCGGGTGCAGCCGCACCGCCGCGGCCGCCGGGCAGGGGGAAGTCGTCCGCTTCCAGCACGCTGCCTTCCGCCAGCGCCAGCGCCCGCTCCACCATGTTTTCCAGCTCGCGCACGTTGCCGGGAAACTCGTAGGCGGACAGGCGCTGCAGCACTTCCGGCGCCACCGACTCGACCGGCCGGGGGGCCAGATCGCGGTGCTTGCGCAGGAAGTGGTTTACCAGCAGCGGGATGTCCTCGCGGTGTTCGCGCAGCGGCGGCATGGTGACCGACACCACGTTGATGCGGTAGTACAGGTCTTCCCGAAAGCGGCCCTGCCCCATGAACTCGCGCAGATCGCGGTGGGTGGCGGCGATCAGGCGCACATCGACCTGGATGGTGCTGGTACCCCCCACCCGTTCGAAGCAGGCGGATTGCAGGAAGCCCAGGAGCTTTACCTGTACCGGCAGGGGAATGTCGCCCACCTCGTCGAGGAACAGGGTGCCGCCGTCGGCCAGTTCGAAGCGTCCCTTCTTCTCACCGGTCGCGCCGGTGAAAGCACCCTTTTCGTGCCCGAACAGCTCCGCCTCCACCAGGCTTTCCGGAAGAGCGGCGCAGTTGAGCACCACGAAGGGACGGTCGCGACGCGACGAGTGCCGGTGGATGGTGCGGGCCAGCACCTCCTTGCCGGTACCGGATTCACCCAGGATGAGCACGGTGGCCCGGGTGGCGGACAGCTTCAAGGCCAGTTCCTTGATGCGCCGCAGGGCCTCGCTGTCGCCCACCAGTTCGGTAAAGGCCCCGGCGGCGCGGGCCAGTTCCCGCAGCGAGCGATTTTCCCGCTGCAGCTCGACCTTCTCCAGCGCCTTTTCCACCAGCACCTGCAGGCGTTCCAGGTCCAGCGGCTTCTGCAGGAAGTCGTAGGCCCCGGCCCGCATGGCCCGCACCGCATCGTCGATGGTGCCGTAGGCGGTGAACACCAGCGCCTGCAGGTGCGGCAGGCGGCGGCGCAGCCGCTCGAGCAGGGTCACCCCGTCCATGCCTCCCAGGCGCAGGTCGGTCAACAGCAGGTCGACGTCCCCGCTTCCGACCAGGTCTTCGGCCTCGGCGGCCGAACCGGCCTCGAGCACCTGGTAGCCCTGTTTGCGCAGGAAGCCGGCCAGGGTCTGTCGCTGGGGACGATCGTCTTCGACCAGCAGCAGTGTCTGCGGCAGCTCAGGCACCTTCCTCCTCCCTTCCCACCCGGATGCGGGCCCTGGCCACGGTGCCGCTTCCCGGGCGCGAGCGCAGTTCGAAGGAACCGCCATGGGCCTGGCACAGGCGTTGAACCAGCGCCAGTCCCAGTCCGGTACCACGGGCCTTGGTGGTAAAGAAGGGCTTTTTTGCCCTCTCCAGGGCGGCGGCATCCAGACCCGGTCCATCGTCGGCAACCTCGATGGTGAGCAGGCTGGCGGACAGCTCCAGGTCGACCCGCACCGTCCCCCCCTTTTCCAGGGCGTCCAGGGCATTGCCCACCAGGTTGGTGAGGATCTGCCCGAAGCGCAGGCGGTCCAGGAGGACTTCCCGGGAGTCCCAGCGGGAGTCGATCAGCAACCGCTTGCCTTCCTGCTCGGCACGCAGTCTCAGCGTGGCCAGGCCGGCAGCCAGGGCCGGCCCCAGGAGGAGTCGCTCCCGTTGAACGTTCAGCGGGCGGCCCAGTTCCATGAATTCGCCCACCACCCGGTCCAAGCGCTGCACCTGATCGCGCACGACGCCCAGCAGCTGGCGATACTCGTCGAGCTCGTCGGCGTCCACGGTGAATTCGCGCTGCAGGCGCTGGGCGGCCATCTGGATGGAGTTCAGCGGGTTGCGGACCTCGTGGGCCACTCCCTGGGCCAACCCGGAGACGGTTTGCCAGTGACGGGCCTCGCGATCGCGCTCGGCCAGCTGCTCGAGCATCTGCAAGCGCCGCCTTTCCCGGCGCTCGATAACCAAGCTGCCGGCCAGCACCAGCCCTACCAGCAACCCGGCCACCAGGTAGAGCAGGCGGTGGCGTACCTTGATCTGTACGAGCGCCACCTGCATGGGGGAGGCATCCACTCCCACCCGCAACACCGCCCGGGAACCGTCGGGCAGAGGTAACGGCAACAGTCCCTCGTAGATACCGGGGCTGGTCATGCGGTACACCGGTGTTTCCAGGGCCCGGGCCAGCTGGGGATCGTCCGACCAGCTGGAGATCCGGCGGTCACCCGGCGAACCGGCCAGCAGCCCGCCGGCATCCTGGAGAACGGCGTAACGCAGGCCGGACTGCTGCCCTCCCCCGAGCAACCGCCCCAGTCCCACCTGCCGGCGTAGTGTCACCAGCTCTTCGAGCCGGCGACAGAGGATCACCCGGCGGTCCGCAAAGTCGAAGCGCACGCAGTACATCCCCAGTCCGCGCAGCGGCTCGTCTTCCACGATGGTCGACTCGGGTGCCCGCGACATCAGCTCTACGACGACACCTTGCCGGGACGGGTTTCCGGCCAACCGGCCCCACCAGCCCCGGAACCGCCCTTCCGGCGGGGCTACCAGCCAGGCGGAGATCCCCGCGGCCTGCAGTTGCGGGCCGGTGACGGCGCCGGGTTCCCGGGCGGACAGCAGGCTGGCCAGGACCTGCAGCTGCCGCTCATGCTGCAGGTACAGCTCGTCCAGGGCGCCGGCGGCCAGGTCCACGCCCTGCCAGATGAGCCGCGACACGGCCTTGACCTGGGCCCGGAACACGCGTTCGAACTGGCGCCGCACCCGCCGGTACTCCAGCTCGGTCCAGCCCACCGCCGCCGCCGCCAGGGCCACGACCACCGCCAGCAGCAACCAGGGCCAGCGCACACGGCTCCTGGCCTGTCCGACCTGTCCGGAGTCTGCCTGGGCCTGTGGTCGTTTCATGGTCGCCTTCCCTGCCGGCATCATGCCCCAGCGCGGGCCGGCGTACAAGCGGCCCTTCCGGTCCAGAATCTCCCACCCGGGAATTGCGGATTTCCCAGATCGGCCAGCAAGATCAAGGAGCCGCAAGAAAATGGCCGCAGTCGTAGTTCAACTACGTCGAGGACCATTTTCGCAGCGGCGACGCG